>QMKT01000094.1 GCA_003646505.1 Campylobacterota bacterium | reverse complement strand
TGTGATGATTCACTTACTACGTGTAAGCTGGAACCTTACAAGGGATTCTGGTTGGTATTGTTTGGTAAAACAAAAAATAAAACAGTTAAACTGTTAATTCCGCAGGAGTAGAAGATGAAAAAATATATAGTATTATTTATATCAATATGGACAATGTTATTTATATTGGGCTGTGATGAAAATGAAGCTCCTCAAGCAGTAGATGATACAGCGAGAGTAAATATAAATAGTAATGTATTGATAGGTGTGGTAAATAATGATAGTGATAGTGATGGAGACTTAGATCTGTCGACAGTGGAGATCATCACAGCGGTGACAGAGGGTACAACAGATATCGATAGTGTAACCGGAGAAGTAAATTATACCCCTGATGCAGACTATGAAGGTGAAGACCAGTTTACATATACTATTAAGGATAATGAAGGCTTGGTTTCCAATATAGCTACAGTGACAATAGAAGTGATTGATAACAGGCCTAGAAAAGTCGGCACTCCCGAAACAAAACCGGAAAACTGGTATCTGAGGATTGTTGCAGAAGATATAACAAGAGATATGAAAACAGGAGATACGCAGTTGGGGCAGGTAACGGAAACAGATGCAGCTTCCAGACATTCACTTAAGGCATTAAAGCCATTTAGCAGTGCCTATCTTGAGGTAGTATTTAGAAATCCACCGGATGTTGCCAATGGTGATTATAAAAGTAATTTTCATATGTATGAAGATGACAGTGATACTTGGGAATTTATAGTGAAGACTGATGAACCGAATGCAGATATTATATTAAGTTGGAGAGGATTGTATGTAATGGATCCTTATATAGATGACCAGTCAAGACTGCGTTACCGTGAATATCGTTCCATGACAAATCCATTGATCAAATATATGAAACTGGTAGATGTGAGTACAGGCACAGAAATTCCGGCAATGCATAATGGAGAAGTGCAAACTTATACTTTCAATATGGACGGCACACAAGAAAAAGTATTCAGATGGGTTGTGCAAAGCAGTGAAGTGAATATTTTGGCTCCCAAAGATTTACAACTACAATCACTTAAAGTAAAAGCACTCAGAAAAGATGCAACGTTGAATCATGCTAAAATTATGAAAGAGAGTGCAGACTCCTTTGAGTGGGGCACACCACCTGAATTTGAGGTAGCAAAATAAATGAAAAAGAATACTAAAAATAAACTGACTTCTCAAACAATGAATAAAGAAAATAATCTTAAATCAGAACGTCGCTATTTTTTGAAAAAAGCTGCGTATTCAGCACCAGGATTGATAGCGTTGGGACAATTGATAAAGCCTGTAAATGCAAAAGCAGATAGTGGGATAGGTGAAATACCTACTTGGGGTGGATGGTGATTGATAGTTATATCCATAAAGTTCCTTTTACTTTATGATCATATTTGGATATAACCTTCTTTTCCAGGACGAACCCATATTTCAGGATTCGGTTCCAGCGAATGGCTTGGAAACGATTCAGGTTATAGAATATCCGGATTTTGCGCTTGAACAAATATTTAAATTAAAAAGTGCCTGGTTCGAAATGACTGAACGAGATGTAAGATATCTCTCCCATAAACCTTTTAATGAAGCTGGAAAAACCTTTTCCTGGGCACTCGAAATCAAAGATATCGTGACACTTGTATGGGAGAGTGAAAAAAAAGAGATTTTATATAAAAAAGGAAAATATTATACTCCTGCGTTACTGCATTTTTGGATATTACATACCTTTTTACCACTTGTGTTTGAGTTGGAGAGAATTTATCGTATTTTGCATGTTGGTGCGGTTGAAGTAGCAGGAAATGTAATTCTCTTTTCAGCATTCTCTTTCGGTGGAAAGTCCACATTAACAGACTATTTTATAAAAAAGGGTCACACAATGCTGTCTGATGATACCCTGGGGATAGTTAGAGAAAAGGATGGATATAAGACAATAGCCTCTTATCCTTTTCACAGACCATATAGAAAAGCAGAAGAGTTGGGGTATCCTGTCAAAAATTTCCGACTAGAATCTAAATCTCTTCACTCTATCTATCTCTTGGAAAAAGATGATCCTGCGGCAAAAGTAGGGATCGAAGAAATCAAAGGTATAGAGAAATTTAAAGTATTTTACTCTACTAGTTTCGTGAACTTTGATTTTATGAAGCGGGAAAGGTTTGAATTTTTTAGTGCAATGTCAAAACATATTTCCGTATATAGGGTTACAGTTCCTTGGGATATGGAGAGATTAAATGAAGTATATCATGCCATTATCAAAAATGTAAAATGAGAAAATTCAAACTTATTTTTCTTCAACCCTCTCATTCTCCATCAACAACCTCCAAATATAACCCTTAAGCTCATTACTCGCATAAAGCTTATGAATCTTTTTAGATGCCCTGATACTCCTACTTGTTTGAGACCCCAAAATACCGTTTTTTCCATTAACTCAAAGTTTTTGAAAAAATTTCACTGCTTTACCTCTACTTCCTAGGTTATTCAGAGTGTTCCAATGTTATACTTTGACTAAATAATTCTAAGGAAAAGAATGATGAATAGTACACTGCTTACTTTTGTTACAGCTATAGCATTCATGACTACACTGAGTGCGACTGATCTTATAGTTGATAAAAGTAAACTTCAGGAGATCAAAACAAAAAACAGAGTCTTGCAAGACCCTGTACTCCATCTGGCTGGGGTGATAGAAAAACCTAATTCTTACATTTTAAAACTTGAAGCAAGATCAGCCAATGGATCACAACGTATTACGGCATATTTGGACAAACAGACTGATGAACTTTATATTGGTTCTGCTTATGACAAAGAGGGCAATGCGATTACTTTCCCACAAGATGCACAAGTCATACAAAATGGGGTTGCTTTTTCTTATGGTAGCGGGAGTAAAGAGATCTATATCGTGACAGACCCGGAGTGTCCGTACTGTAGCAAATTTGAAAAAGCAGTGGCAGGTAAATTGAGTGATTATAGAGTGCATGTGATACTGATGCCTCTTTCTTTTCATAAAAAAGCACCTGCGATGATAGAATGGATCATGCAGGGTAAAGATGATACTGAGAGGAAAAAGAAATTTGAAGCGTTGATGCTTAAAGGTTCTACGCAATATCAGACACTTATAAAAGATGCCAAAAAACCTTTTGTCTATTCCTCAGAAGTGGGACAGGCTATGAAAAAAGTAGATAAAGCAGTCATGGAACTCAATGTGAGAGGCACACCTGCAATTTATAATTCAAACTTTATGCCTGTATCACAAGATCAATTGTTAAACGTCAATACTAAAGGAGGTAAAAAGTAATGGATTTAAATCAAAAAGTAACATTCGCTGATACTGTTTTTGCCCAGGAAGTGGATGGAGAGATGGTACTGCTTGATATGGAGAGCGAAAACTACTTTGGACTTGATGAGGTGGGAACTTCTATCTGGCAAGCGATGCAGGAGAAAGAGACTTTGAAAGAAGTGTTGGATCTGTTATTGGAACAGTATGAAGTGGAAGAAGAAATGTTAGAGAATGATCTTTCTGACTTTGTTGGGAAGCTTGTGGAGAGTGGATTGGTAAAGGTAGAAGAGCGTTGAATCTAGGACAATATTTAGACAATGAAAAGATCATTTTAGAGAGTGACATCATCGTGAAATTGGAGAACTTTGCTTCCCTTTTATATGAATGGAACCAGATACACAACCTTACAGGGGCTAAAACGATAGATGCGATCTATGTCAATATCATCGATTCTCTTTTCCCTTTGACCTTTATAGATAGACCAAAAACACTGTTAGATGTAGGAACAGGTGCAGGGTTCCCAGGACTTGTGTTGGCTATAGCTTTACCTCAGACAGAAGTAGTCCTTGCCGAACCACTTAAAAAGCGTGTTTCATTTTTAAAGTATGCCGCCATGGACTTGGGACTTTCTAATGTTTCTGTGGAAGCCAAAAGAGTTGAGAAAGTAGAACATGAAGCATTTGAACTCATCTCTTCTCGTGCCGTTACCAATACCAAATTACTGCTAGACTTGACAGAAAATATCAGTAACGGGAAAACAGAATATCTTTTTTATAAAGGTTCCCGCGTCTTTGATGAGATAGAAGATGTACAACATCAGTTAGTTTATGATATAGTACAGAAAAATCAACGAAATTATCTCTATATAAAGAATGAACAATGATCTTAAAACTTATTATATTTGCTGTAGCAGGATTGCTTATTTATAAATTTTTTGGAGGGAAACTTCCTACATTTAGGAAAAGCCCACATGAAAAAAAACTGGATGAAGATACACTGGTAGAGTGTGAAAACTGTCATACCTATGTCACAGTCAAAGAGAGTATTATTGTTGCTGGGAAGTACTATTGTTCAAAAGAATGTACACCCTAAATTACAAAGGAATTTATCATGATCATTATTGGACATCCTTGGATAAAAAGTAATCGTTTTTTAAAAGTTTTTTCTATCAAATGCATTGAAGAGAGTCAGCCCGGTGACATCGTTTTACTCGAACCTTTGGTTGATTCACATAACTATGCCATACATTGCCAAAACAATAACATACCATTTGCTGTGGTAGTGAGTACTTTAACAGATGCACTCTTCGCTAATGCTTTGGGTGCAAAGTACATCATTTGTGAAGAAGATGATGCACTTATGATTCAGCCTTTAGCCAATGAATACCTTTTTGATACACGTCTTTTGGTACTCATACACACAGAAAAAGAGATTTGTAAGATTGCAAGAGGTAAAGTGGATGGTGTCCTATTTGCAGAGGCAATTTGTTAATATTTTATGATAGAAGATATTAAACGTTATAAACTCACCTATACAATAATAATACTCAATAGTATTTTCTATCTATGGTCTTCATTTCTTAGTCAAAGTTTTATAGATATGGATATGGAAACACTTGTTAATATGGGGGCTTTGTATGGTCCGTATGTGGTTCAGGAAGGTGAATGGTGGAGACTGTTTACGGCGATGTTTTTGCATGGTGGTATGACCCACCTGCTTATGAATATGTTTTCGCTTTATATTATAGGTCGCGGGGCAGAGATGTATTTTGAGAAGAATGCGTATATGAGCATTTATCTTTTTTCCGGATTGATAGGCGGGCTTGTCTCTTCGTTTGTGCATCCTGGGTCTGTTGGTGTAGGTGCCTCTGGAGCTATTTTTGGTGTTTTTGGTGCCCTGGCAGGATTCTTTCTGGCACATAGAGATAAGATCGCCACACATGCCAGAGCCTTTATGAAAGATTTTAGCATTATTATAGGGATAAACCTTGTGATAGGATTATCTATTCCTTCTGTAGATGTCTCTGCCCATTTAGGGGGACTTGCAGTAGGGTTTGTGGGTGGATATGTACTTTCTAAAAACCCCAAATGGGTCTTTGCTTATTCTGCAGCTATGTTTGCCATTATGATACTTATGGGCAGGTTTCTTTCTGGTGAGTATGTCTCAACACTTATTTAAGTTAATCTTTTTTAAATTAGGCTTTTTGTCTTTCTTTCTTACCGGGTGTGTTGTTACGGCACCTTTGACACCACAAACAAACGTGACACAACTCTTTACACTTTTACAGTCCTTAGATGAGAATATATCTCAAGATGAAGCGATGAAACTCTCTAGAGATATTTTCGAACACACAGAAAAATTAACTAAAGAGTTTAACATGACTTCACCTCCTTTGTGGCATAACTTTTTAGTCAATGCAGGGATACGGGAAAAAGGGCTTTGTTATCATTGGAGTGATGCTTTATATGTCTATTTATCCAAGAAGCAGTATCGTTCTTTTGATTTTCATTTGATGGGTGCAGATATAGGAAAATACTTTTTGGAACATAATGTTGTGGTTGTGGTTGTAAAGGGTGGGAAAATAGAAGATGGGATTATTATAGATCCCTGGAGGAATTCTGGAAAAGTATATTTTTCCAAAGTCAGAGAAGATACAAAATATCTATGGAAGCATAGAGCAAATAGAGGGTGCAAACGACAATAATTTATTCTATAAGAGGTTCTTCTCCCATACCGGATTCACGTAGCTCAGCTTCTTCTGCGGCGAGTGCTTCTTTCATCGCTTCAGAGAGCTCTTCTACTTCTTCTTGCTGTTCCTCTTCTTGTACCTCTGTAGCTTCTGGTGCCTGGGTGGCTTCATCTGCCTCGGTGGCCTCAGGAGCAGATATAGCTTCTTCAGACTCATCTGCCGCACTGCTTTCTTCGCTCTGCTCTTCTACAACATTTTCTTGTGCGTCTTCACTGTATTCATCGGCTAAAGAGGATGTTTGAAAGAGTAAAAAAAGAGAAAATAGAATCTTTGATAAGAGTTTTGACATAAGATACCTTTATAAAATAGTATAAATAGTATACAAAAAGTTCTTTAAAAATAAAATAAAATATTTTCTTTAAAAGGGTAGGTAAATTTTGTCTATGAGTTCTTCATACTCACTACGGTCATCACTGTCGATGGTAATGCCCCCGCCACTTTTATAGTAGAGTGTATCACCTTCTTGTTCTATAAAACGTATCATGACTGAGGAGCGTAGAGTAGTACCGTCAAAAACGCCAAATACTCCTGTATAAAATCCTCTATCAAAATCTTCCACCTTTTTGATAATATTAACGGTGCTTTTTTTAGGTGTTCCCGAGATGGAACCTGCTGGAAGAAGTTGACTCAGGACTGTGCCTAAATTATCTTTCCAGTCTTCAGACAGTTTGCCTGTGATCTTGGAACTCACTTGCAAAAGTTCTTTTTCCCCAGCTTTGATCTTCTCTACATAACGGAACTTCTCCACTTGAATGTTACTGGAAACAATTCCAAGATCATTACGCATAAGGTCAACGATCATAACATGTTCTGCTTTCTCTTTTTCATCTTTTAAGATAGTCTCTTTGGCATGAGGCAAGTCTGCATCTATGGTCCCCTTCATAGGGTAGGTAGCAATAGTGTTATCTTCTATCTCTATAAAACGTTCAGGAGAGAAACAGATAAATTCACCTTTAAAATAGAGTTTAAATTTGGCTCTGGCATAGCTAAAGATCTCTTTTAGTGAGAGAGAACTCTGAATAGGTGTTTCAAATGTGAGGTTGAGCAAGTAGGTATTGCCTGAACGTATCTCTTCGAGTACTTCATCCATTGCTTTTTTATAAGTAGAGAAATCAATAGGGAATTTGGAAAAAGTAAAATTCTGAGGGCGTTGTTCAACAGGGTAGTTACGCCAATCTTCTAATTTGTAGAAGATGTCATCATCTAAATTGTTAAGTGGTTTGGCAAAGATTTTTTCATTATCAAAAGAGGTGATGAAAAGAAAAGGTGTACGTGTTTTTGACAGTACGTTTATTTGTTCAAATCCCTCTTGCTTATTTAGCCACATTAAAAATCCCAGTTTTTTGTAGGGGTGAATCCCTTGTGCTTAGCCATTTTTTGCAGGGGCGGATCCCTGTGTTCACCCATTTTCTGTAGGGGTGGACCCCCGTGTCCACCCGCGGGACGAGACGGGGCTCGTCCCCTACAGTTTAAAACAATACGCAAGTTAGCTATCCAAAAGTAATAATTTTAGAATAGCCATACGCATATAAACACCATTTTTGACTTGCGTTAGTACTTTACAGCGAGGGTCATCAAGCATTTC
>QMKT01000093.1 GCA_003646505.1 Campylobacterota bacterium | reverse complement strand
TCTGGCTTTCACATCCAAGATGATCTGCTTGAGAAGTTCATCACCTACCCTACCACCAAAAAGTGCCTCTTTTGGTTCATAGTCTACAACATTGGATTCCAGTAAAAAATCTTCAGCAATGTACGGTGGATTTGATACTACTAGTTGGATAGGTTCACTAACCATATCAATGAGATTAGACTTACGAAGTTCTATCTGTTTTTCCAATCCAAAGGTCTCTATGTTTTGTTTTGCAACTTTTAATGGAGCATCACAGATATCTGTTGCGATCATTTTTAACTGAGGAAATTTTCGAGCCAATATCACCGAAATTGCTCCAGAACCCACCCCTATCTCTACGATCTGTGTTATGTTTTCTTCTTCTACGATCTTTGAGACCATATCGATCAATATCTCTGTCTCAGGACGGGGGATGAGTACACCTTTTTCAACAGAAAGATGAATATCATAAAAGCTTGCTTCTCCTACAATATATTCGTAAGGTTCATTTTCCGCTCTTCTGTGTACAAGTTTTTCAAAGCTTTCTTGATCATCCACTATTTCATCATCATGTGTGATCAAGTACATACGATCTTGCTTCAAGTGGTAAGCTAAAAGTAGTTCTGCTTCAAAAGAAGGACGTTCACAAGATTCTTGAAGCTGTTCTTTTCCCCAAGTCAGTGCTTCTTTAATGGTCATTATTATCCATGTGCGATAATATTTTCATATGTCAACTCAACAAATCTATTTTCTTCTAAACACAAAACAAGTTGTTCTAAAGTCTTAGAAAAAAGTTCTTGTAATTGATTATTATTGATGTTTCCAGTATTAACATAAAGTAATTTATAGGGTTTATCTGAAATGAGTAAGGATTCTACAAAATCCATATCTTTGGAAACTACAACCCTTTTTTCTTCTATAGATATAATATTCAGTTCACTGTCTTTACTTCTGTTTTTATTGGGTAAGTCAAGAGTATGAAGTACATCATGACCTTTATACTTTAAGAAAAGTGACAACTTCTTAGGAAGTTGTGCATCCAAAAGAAACTTCATTAAGCTGCATCAACCTTATAGATAGACTTTACCTGTGAAAGTTTTGATGCATATTGTAATACTGCTAAAATATCATCATTTTCTAAATCATCATAATCTTCAAGAATCTCATTATGACTCATACCTGAACCAAGCAGTTCTAGTATCATCTCTACTGGATATCGAAGCCCACGTACAGTAGGTTTGCCATGACAAATCTCTGCATCTATCGTAATACGTTTTAGTAAATTTTCCATGACTAACCTTTCTAGCTTTTATTTACCTATTTTATCGGATAATACTTAAATTATTTTTCATTCATATACGCGAAAATACCATCTTTTGGTAAACCTTCCTCTTCACCCACGATTGTATTTGACGCGTCAAATCCTAACTCTTTGAGTCTTTCCAGTACAGGTGGATGCGTATAGTAAAAGAAGATCACCAAAGGATGTGACTTTGGAAATGCTTTGTTTTCTGTGACCAGTTTCATCAGTGCAGAAACCAGGTTTTCTTTCCCGCCCATTTGTGAACCAAACTCATCTGCTGCATATTCATTATGTCGGCTGACATAAGACATAAACGGAGTAAATACAAAACTGACAAGAGGCAGAAGTAACATAAGCATAGCTATCTGTACACCTGCTTCGGGTACAACACCCATTTGGGTAAAGAGTGCCTCAGGTAAATGTCCGAAAAGATAAAAAGCAATAAAAAGAAGTAAGCCCATAAGCCCTATATTTTTCCAGATATCACCATGTGTAAAGTGCCCCAGTTCATGCCCAAGGACTGCTAAAAGTTCTTTGGTATTTAGTTTTGCTATCAGTGTGTCAAAAAGAACAACACGCTTAGACTTACCAAGACCACCAAAAAAGGCATTCAGACGGCTATCACGCTTAGAAGCATCCATCACAAAAATACCATCACTCTTAAGCCCGGTTTCATTCATCATCTTAGTGATCTTCTCTTTTAATTCACCCTCTTCCAGTGGAGAGAACTTATTAAAGAGTGCCATAAAAGTTGGTGCCAGCACATTGGCCATCACTGCAACAGTGAACATAGCCACAAACCCCCAGATCCACCATGATTCATAGCTCTCTATAATCCATGCCAGCAGTGCAAATATCGCACCCCCAAGGATAACAAATAAAAGCGTGGACTTAATCGTATCAATCATATACATTTTAAGTGTCATTTTATTAAAACCAAATGCTTCATCTATCTTAAATGTCTGGTAAAGTTCAAAAGGCAATCCTATTACAAAATTGACCGCAATAAAACCAAATAAAAAGGCAACTGCCTGCATCAGACTTCCTTCCATCTGAATGCTTGAGGAAAGCCATGCAAAACCTGCAAATACCCACCATATAAAGACCAGGTAATCCACAAATGTACTCACGATCTCCACTCTTCCTTTAGCCACAGCATAGTTACCTGCCACCAGATATTTATCTGCAGACATAAGTACAGGTGTTTTTCTTTTTTCTTCATTAATGTAACCTATTTGCATTACAGAAATATAGAGCTTCATAAAGGTATAAAGAGAGTAAAAGATAATAATAGTTTCTAACATAAATGTCCTTACATACATAATGGCAAAATATACCCAATCAAGCCTTAAATCCCACTCTATTTGCTATAATTGCGATAATAAAACCCAAGGACAACATCGTGGCACTCATCGACCTCTTTAACATCAAAAAACAATATGATATAAAACTTTTACTCAATGATGTTAATTTTCACTTAAATGAGGGAGAACGTGTCACTGTTGTCGGACAAAATGGTTGTGGTAAATCTACTTTGATGAAGATCATTATGGGAGAAGAAGAACCCACTGAAGGTAAAAGAGTGGTCCAAAATTCTATACATATAGAAATGCTTGCACAACAGCCTCATTTTGATCCAAACCTTTCCGTCCGTGAAGCCATTCTAAATGAGCTTACAGAACTTAAATCTGCCAAAGATGACTATGACCTGCTCAGCCTTAAAGTGGCAGATGATTTTGAAAATGAAGAGCTGTTAAAAAAACTTGAAAAAGTCAGCTCTTTTCTTGATCATCATAATGCATGGAATCTGGATGATAAAATAGAAAGAGTCCTGCAAGAGTTTCACTTAAAAGCCTATGAAGATCGACCCGTAGTTTCACTCTCCGGGGGTGAACAACGCCGTGTGGCCCTTGCTTCTCTAATCCTTAAAAAACCCGATGTCCTTTTGCTTGACGAGCCTACAAACCACCTTGATGTCTACATGGTAGAATTCTTAGAAGAGATACTGCTCAAAGAAAACTTTACCCTGCTTTTCATCTCTCATGATAGACACTTCATCGATACCATTGCCACGCGTGTTGTTGAAGTAGACAATCAGGAACTCATCTCTTACACGGGTGGATATTTGGCCTATTTGGAACAAAAAGAGGCACGGATGCATGCACTTAAAAAAGGTCATGAAAATCTGCTTAGACTACTAAAGCAGGAAGATGCCTGGCTTGCTAAAGGGGTAAAGGCAAGAGAAAAGCGTAATCAGGGACGTAAAAAACGGGTGTATGAACTCCGTGATGAAGCCAAAAAGAACCCTACCCTTATTCGTAAGATGATGGTAGAACTTGAACGTGAGAAAAAACATTTTAACCGTGATGAAGGTGTTTCACGCAAAAAGATGCTTTTTGATATTGAAAATATGTCCTACTCGGTTCCAGGGAAAAAGCTTATAGAGAACCTTACTACCCGTATACTGCAAAAAGACAAAATAGCCATAGTGGGCATCAACGGTGCGGGAAAATCTACACTGCTCAAACTCATGTTAGGTCGTATCAAACCAGACGCTGGGGTCATTAAACAAGGTGATTTTGAATTAGGTTACTTCGATCAACATAGAGAGATGCTTGATGACAGTAAAACACTCATAGAGACCTTTTGTCCAGACGGTGGTGACCAGATTGATGTACAGGGAACTGTATTTCATGTCTATGGATATTTGAAATCATTTTTATTTCCTAAAGAATTTTTAGCAAAAAAAGTAGGTATGCTCTCAGGTGGAGAAAAAAACCGTGTAGCACTTGCCCTTCTTTTATCTAAAAAAGTGGATTGTCTTATTTTAGATGAACCGACCAATGATCTCGATATACAGACCATAAACATTTTAGAAGAAAAACTGATCAACTTCCCAGGAGCCATTTTATTTGTCTCACATGACCGCTATTTTATAGATAAAATAGCTTCTAAACTTTTCATCTTTAAAGGAGAAGGCGTTGTAGAAGAATCTTATCAGACCTATACAGAATATCTGGAAATAGAAAAAGAGATGAAAGAACTTGATGCTTTAGATAAAGAAGTCAAAGTAACGTTTAAAAAAGAGGAAATATCTAAAGAAAAAAAACAGACCAAACTAAGTTATAAAGAGCAACAGGATTATGATAACCTTCCTGATGAGATAGAAGATTTGGAAGTGAAGATAGCTGAGATAAATACCTGTCTCTATGATCCAAAGTGTTATGAAGAAAAAGGCTTAACACAGATAAGTGAGGAGTTATCCAAACTTGAAACACGCTATGAGGAAAAAACAGATAGATATTTGGAAGTCTTAGAGATTTTTGAATCTCTTTAACTACCAATAGATCACAACGCTTCTTCTTCCCCAGCGTAAGGCTTTTCTTAAATTTAATCCCATATAGACATCAATACGTTTTCTATAGCGTTTATTCATTTTGTCACGTACTCTATAGTATCCTGGTAAACCACTTATACGTACTTTTGTACCATTTCTCATACCATACCTTGTCAGCATATCTCTGGAGACGGCTATCAACTTCATTCCTGGTCTAATACGATTATTCCATGCTGCGAGAAAAGGCGTAGAATCTGTTTGATTTGCATGAGAGGTATAAGCTGTGGCGGTCACACGGAGTTTTCTTTTACCAAACCCGTGTACCATATCTAACTTACCACTCTTTTTCTTTTTAGTTTCTGCTTTTTTCTTTGCTTCGATCTCAGCTAAAATATAAGGAAGTGGTAACTTGATCGTTCTACCTGTAGCGATACCCGTATGCGCTTTAATATTGTTAAATTCAACCAATGTCTTAGGATTAAGATTAAACATTGTTGCAATAGAAATTAAGGTATCCCCCTCTTCTACTGTATATTTGGCCACAGCCAAGGCATCAATGATTTTTTGTTCAAATGGAAGTTTTAATTTTTTCCCAACACGTAAGGTAGCCTTGGTTTTGAGTCCATTATATCTTGCAAGTACTTTTGTCGATAAGCCAAATTTCTTTGCTATTCTACTGAGCATATCACCTTTTTGAACAATATATTCTCCCTGTGTCTCTTTAGGTTTCTCAATATATATCTGTTCTAAGATCTCTTTATCTATCACTGAAGTGGTCTTAATATCGGCTATTTTTTCTTCAACCTTTTCCACAATCAAAGGCTCTTTTATCACAGTGATCGTTACAGGTGTTGGTTCACTGCCTTTGAAACGTATGGGTTCTTCTATTTTGACATATTTTTCGATCATATCAGCTACTGAGATAACTCTCATTTTCTTTTTCTCAGGAACAGGCAAAGTTTTTACCCGAATAAGCTTTTGAGTGCCTACATCATAAACAACTTCTTTTGCCTTCAAAAACTTTGCACCATAAGGATTACACTCTGTGATGACCCCTGTAACCACTCTACAGTCAATTATAGCTTTTGCTGCTGCTGTTTCCAGCACTAAACATGATAATAAAATAAATCTAAAATAATTTCTCGACATTACGTTGTGCTAAACTATAAAAAGTTTAACATCTCTCCTTTGATAGATTCTTTTGCCACAACAACACTATGAATAACAGGCTTGTTAAATAAACCATTTATCATAGCAGGAACAGTGACATTTGTGTTTTTACTCACCCATTTTAATGCTTCTGTATCATCATTGACCGTATGACCTAAAGCTTTTGCCACAGCAGGACTGAATTTAGTCCATTCAGCAGTTGAATAGACAATCGTTTTAAGGTTTTTTTCTCGTAAGTTTTTATAGGCACGTATACATGTTGCAGTGTGCGGATCCATAATATAGCCTTTTTTTGCATAAGCTCCGATTACGGCTTCACACTCTTCATCATCGGAAAAAGAAGCATCAAAATCTTCACGTAACAAAGAAAGCTCATCTGGTGTCAGTTGATATTTACCTTCACTTGCCAATGCATCCATAAGCTCTTTAGTCCGTGTTGCACCAAATTTATCGAACATGATACGTTCAACGTTTGAACTTTTCAAAATATCCATCGCCGGAGATTCTGTTTGAATCAGTTCACGCGTTGTAAGATCATAAGAACCATTGGTGATCCAATCTGTCAATATATTATTGATATTAGATGAAATAAGGATCTTTTCTATAGGTAAACCCGCTTTTTTTGCATAATAAGCACCTAATGCATTCCCAAAATTTCCACTAGGCACAACCAGGTAGATTTTTTCACCCATGATGATCTCATTCTTTCTCAGTAACTCTAAATAAGAGTGAATATGGTAAATGATCTGAAAAATAATACGTCCAAAGTTTACCGAGTTTGCTGCTGAAAGTTTAATATTTCGCTCTTGCAACTCTGCTTTAAAATCTTCTGAGGCAAGCAGATCTTTGAGTGTATTTTGTGTGTCATCAAAGTTACCTTCAACCCCTATCACTTTAAGGTTTGATGCATCTTCGGTCACCATTTGAAGTCTTTGTACATCAGAAGTTCCACCGTCAGGATACAGACATGCTACCTGTACTCCCTCTTGATCTTTAAATGTTTCCAGTGTAGCAGGACCGGTATCTCCACTTGTTGCTGCCATGATAAGATAATGTTCACCTCTTTTTTGTGCCAACTTTGAAAGTACATATCCAAAAGGTTGAAGTGCCATATCTTTAAATGCACGTGTAGGTCCATGATAAAGTTCAGAGACAAAACAATCCTCTTCAATTTCTGAAAGAGGGACAGGATTTGATGGGTCATCAAAGGCATCATATCTTTTTAAAGCTTCTTCCAGTACTTCTGTTTCGATATCTATTCCAAATTGTTGCAAAAAATCCAATGCCAGAGTTTTATAATGGCTTGAAAGGTGTCCCTCTAAAAAAGCTTGATCTAAGGTGGGAAGTTGTGAAGGTACATATAACCCGCCAAAACTAGCACTTGGGCTGAGTATCGCTTCTGAAAAGG
The DNA here is from genome assembly GCA_003646505.1 of Campylobacterota bacterium. Lineage (GTDB taxonomy): Bacteria > Campylobacterota > Campylobacteria > Campylobacterales > Sulfurovaceae > Sulfurovum. The sequence goes on along the minus strand of QMKT01000093.1, from coordinate 521 downwards.
TCACGGATGAAGGTTTTAGTCCGTCATTTCCACGTGTCTCAATAAATTGCATCTATATTATCCTATGTTGATATGCGTACCTATGTCCGCTAATAACTATAATTATAGCTAAATAAGCTAAGGGTTATGGGAATGAATGGGTTAAAATAAAGGAGGAGTGAAAATAAGTATCTCGTGTCTATTTGCTCTACAACTCAAGGAGAAGAAGAATGTTTTTTAGGGAAAAGAATGTCAACTAATTTAAATCATAGAAGCAAACAGAACACTAAAATACTTAGGTAATAGAAGAAAAGAAACTTTCTAAAAGATAGTTGGTGTCTATATCTCTATTGGTAGTCTGGCGATCTACGTGAGACCCATAACTTTCCGTACCCACCTCGCGATGAACTTGGCTTTTTCAATACAGTTTAACCGTATGAGAAGATTATATCACCATAAAACTTAATTTAACCAAAATTATATTCGTGTTTAGTTTAAATCTTTGTTATTTTCATAATAAAATGCAACTAATGCTTCACTTT
>QMKT01000092.1 GCA_003646505.1 Campylobacterota bacterium | reverse complement strand
TCACTCAGTCCCAACTCTTTGGCCACCAGCACGGCGGCAGATAAATTCATAGCGTTAAATGCACCTAAGATACTTGCCGAGTAACGTACATCTAAAAGTGTAAAACTTGTACTTTCAAGTGTAGCCTCTACATCTTCTATAATGTACTCTGGCGCAGGTACATTGGTACGTATATCCAAGTTTATTTTTTCACCAAAAGTATGGACATTCGATTCTCTTTTAACCATAGCACTCTCATGTATCCATGCTTCTTTGAGTCTGCCAGTTTGGAGTATTTCCATTTTAGTATTACGAATGTTTTCCATCGTTCTAAAATACTCAATATGTGCAGGTCCTATCTTGCCCACTACGACATAATGAGGATTGACAAAGGTTGTGATCTCTGCAATGTCACCCTCACCTCTTGCACCCATCTCAACCACATAGACTTCCGCATCTGCAGGTAAGTCATCATTGACATCTTTCATTACACCACCCAGTGTATTAACAGAGCGTGGTGTCGCATAGGTTTTATACTTGGCTTTCAGTAAGTGCTCTACATAATTCTTAATGCTTGTTTTTCCGTAACTAGCGGTGATCCCGACAACGACAAGGTCATCCATCGATTTTATCTTCTTTTGTGCTTTCACTTTAAATCCGCTAAAAAGCATCTTCTCAATAAAAAGTGAGATATAGTATGCAATGAAAAGTGGTAAGATCACAGCAAAATGATTAAACGCTACAGCAATGAAAATAGCCACAAGGATCATCGCAGCAAAAAAGCGTTTCACTCTTCCGGTAAATACTAAAGGTTTATCCAGTCCTTTATACCACTGAAACAGCAGTCCCAGATAAGAGATGACTACCACAAAACCATAATCACTCATACCATCGACAAAGGCATAGAGTGAAAATGGCAATAAAAAGTAAACAAAGTGCCACCATGTTTTAGTATGATGAAAAAGTACACGGTTTAATTTGTAACTGTACCATTGCAGATTTGTGATAAAGTAGTAGCCTATAGCCAAAATAAATAGTGTATAAAAAATAGAATTTACTAAAATCATTTCATCATATCCTTGCATTGTTCTGTAATTGTTTGTGCGATAAAGCCTTTGTGTGTCAAGAAGAAAAAATGATCTCCATCCAATGGATAAAATGCACTGTTGTTTACAAGTCCTGCTATCTTCTCACCTGTATAGAGTGGTGTTGCCGTATCCTCTTTACCCCAAAAGCACAGTGCCCTGCTTTTACTTTTTGCAAATGAATCTTCAAAGTCTTCATCCACTACATTTTTAAATGTCTCATACATTTCATGACTCATGCCCTGCGCATCAGGTGCCACAAAGAGTTCACGTATTTTTTTCATACCCAGAGGTTTGAGAAGTTTAAATGTCGCGATCTTTACTTTTACAGACCAGGGCTTAACTGTAACAATACCTGCAGAAGAGAGAAGTACCAAACAGGGTGTATTCAAGAGTGTAGAAACTTTTCCACCAAAAGAATGTCCCATGGCAATGCTGGCTTTCACACCCAGTTCATCTAGAAAAAGTTGTACAATATTCCCATAATCTACAGTAGTGAGTATCATTTCATTGCTACTCTTTCCAAAGCCCGGCATATCTAAGTAGATGTGTTTAAAATCCGGTAAAGTCTGAGCAAAAGCCTGCTTCATGATCTCCTTATTACTCCCCCAACCATGCAGTACAAGCAGTACTTTATCTTGTGTTGGGTTAAGCAACTCGTAGGAGAGTTGAAATGTGTTGTCTTTATAACGTATCTCTTTAGATGCCATAGTTCACCGTTTATTTTGAATTAAAATATTTTAACATAAAGCTACTATTCCTTGGCTTCGTAAGACCAATTCCAATAGTAAGCCCCGCTATGCTTTACATAACAAAAGGTGGAACTTAAATTATCATTCTTATCAGAGGGCTATTCGCTTGATTCATGTATAGTATAAAGTTGTTTCTTTACTTTGATATTTGGCGGTAATTTTTCAGCTTCAAAATAATCATATCCCTCTTTGAGATTGACCCAAAAATCATACCACTCATTCTCTGAAAAGAGTGCCATCATTTCTTCTGTCATACGGAAAGGATAGGCATGTACCTGTACATACTTCTGACCTTTTTGCAAAGCACCTTCTACCAAAGCATAGATCTCTTCTATCTTATCATTTGTCATGGCATAACATCCATCAGAGACACAGTTCCCATGTACCATCAGAAATGAGCCTGTACGATCATGTGCACGGTCATATTTGTTTGGATATCCTAAATTAAAAGAGAGATGAAACTTACTGTTAGGATTAAGCTGATGTTTTTTTACTTTATAAAATCCTTCAGGTGCTTGCCTGTCACCCTCTTTAAGCTTTGGTCCAAGTGCTCCAGAATAAGCACAGATGACATAATCTTTTAAATGCTGATACTCTGTACCCGTACGTATCCACACTTCCAGGAGTGACTCCTCTTTAAAGATACGTATAAAGACAGGGTCTCCTATTTTTGCAGAAAGTATTGTTAGCCTCTCTTCGAGAGTACTTGTTAAAAATTTATTTTCTATCACATACTCCTCACTGCTGGCCTCTTCTCCCATACGTATCAGGTCTTCGAGTGTTATTGTAGCATTTAAATCCAGAGCTGGTATAAGAAAGGTATCGGAAGTGGCGTTCTCTTCTATGGTAAGAGGTGTATATTTTTCTAATTTTTGGGGAGGATTAAGGTAAAAAAGTATCAGAGAGATTAAAAGAAGAAACGTGACAAGGAAGTCAACCAGTATCAGCCACGCCCTTGTCATCATTTAAACGCCTTAAAAATTCAATTTATGCGCTTTATTGTAACTGTAGATATCCGGGAATACCAACAATTTACCACTCTGATCCACATAAGTCGTCAAGTATGCCGTATGTACAGGCAGAGGCTTGACGATCTTAAGATAATGTGTTTTATAGCTGTTATATTTTTCTTTTACATCTTCATACTCATGCGCCGTATAATTCTTAGAAATGTATTCAAGCATATATTTCGGTTTTTCCAGTCTTACACAACCGTGACTGTAAGAACGTTTTTTTCTCTTGAAAAGGTGTTTCCCTGGAGTATCATGCATATAAACTGAGTGATGATTAGGGAAGATAAATTTTACACGTCCCAAAGCATTACGATCAGATGGTACTTCAATAAATTTAAACGGCACATACCCTTTCCCACCCTTATAGGCTTTTGCATTGACAGAATCAAAACTTAATGCAGGTGATTTAAGGTTGTAATCTTTACGTATGACCAAACGGTGTTTTTTCAAATATCCGGGATCTTTCAAAGTATCCGGGATGATCTCATTTCTTGCAATACTGTCAGGAACATTCCATGCAGGGTTAAGTGTAATGTACTGAAGGTTTTCAGAGAAGATCGGTGTTCTGTTCTTTCTCGTACCTACGATGACTCTCATTTTTACAGAAGTGTTGTCATCTTCGATCACACGGATCTGATACTCTGGAATATTGACCAAAGCATACGTATCACCGAGGTTTGGCTTCAGCAACTTTACTCTTTCAATATTTAGACGAATATTATGTAGTAGATCAGGTGAGGTATTACCTGCTTTTCTCAAAGCATTATAGTGTGCGATGAGTGCATCGAATTGTCTATAATCAGGTACATATGGTTTGAGTATATGCTCTATGCTTTGTCCTGCTTTAAGCTTCATCTTGATGTCTGAATCACTTACTTTTTGAGGATAAGTTCCGAATCCTACAGTAATTTTATTATCTCTTTTCACCTTAAGAGAAGGGTCGATGATACATCCATTAGCAAGATTTTTTGTATACCCTACAAGCAGTTTGGACATTAACTGAGAGTTTTCAGTCTCTTTGACCTTTTTATATAATGCTTGTTGGTTACAAATAGACATATATTTATCTGTTTCCAATATCTTCAAAAATTCATTTTTTTGTGATGATCTCCAGCCCTCAGAGTCTGGTGTCCCCACACAACCACTCAATACCATCACAGATATTGCAGCTAATACTATTTTAATTTTCACTTTTTCCCCTATTGTTAAAATTTTTTACTCTGGTTTTATTATTGACGAAATATAATTTTGAATATTTTTGGAACAACTATGCGCAGATGAAAATGCCCATTGAAAGTTATACCCTCCAAGTCTACCTGTTACATTCAAGACTTCTCCTATGAAGTAGAGTCCCTCTTCTTTTTGACTCATCATTGTACCACTGTCAACATCTTCTGTATCCACACCACCTTTGGTAACCTCTGCTTTTGAGTACCCAAATGTCCCTGCTGGTGCAAGACTATAGTGACTTAAAGTCTGAAGGATTTCCAGTTCTTCCTTAGAGAGTTGATTGTATGGTTTGTCTTCTAGGGATAATTGTATCAGAAATGCCTTGGTAACGCGCTTTGGCATCGGTAAAAGTGAAGATATTTGTTTTTTACTCCCTTTTGCACTCTTCCAAGAGAAGCCTGGCAGGAAATCTATGCTGATCTTCCCCTTCTCCCAATAAAGAGATGCATCAAGTACCGCAGGTCCGCTCATACCCTTGTGTGCGAAAAGCAAAGCACCTTCACATACATCCTCGCCAATGTATATTTTTACTTCTGTAGAAACACCAGAAAGCTCTTTAAAGAAAAACTGCTCTTTTTGCACCGTAAACCCTACCAATGCAGGCGCTGTTTTCACAATGCTATGACCAAATGACTCTGCAATGTCATACCCTATGCTGCTTGCACCCAATTTTGGGAAGCTCAGCCCGCCTGAAGCTACCACGACAGCATTTGCTGTATGCGTTGTTTTGTTTGTTTGAACGTAAAATAATGCATCACGTTTTGTCACTTCCAGTACACTTTCATTGAGATATGTGCTCTGTTTCTTACTCTCTTTTAAAAAAATATCCAGTAACTCTTTAGCTGAATCCTGACAAAAATACTGCGTTTCTTTCCTTAGTACAGGATGTAAGTTCTGTCGTTCTAACCAACGAAGCAGTCCTTTTTCATTAAAACGTTTTAACGCAGGCTGTACAAAACTTTCATCACCAAGAAAATATTCTGTTCCCATTTTGGTGTTGGTAATATTACACTTCCCTCCACCAGACACAAGTATCTTGGCACCCACTTTAGCATTGGACTCTATGATAATAGCAGTGTTTTTGGGCAACAAAGAAGCCAGCATCAAAGCACTGGCTCCCCCACCTATAATAATGATCTTATTTTTCATAAGAAGTATTATAGCTTATTTACCGAACTAACTACACATATAATGCACAAAATATTTACTATAATGTAACAAGAAAGGTTACTAATGCAAAAAATAATTATTGTCTCTTTATTTATCGTGGGGTTTACTTTACTCTCATATGGAGCAGAAAAATATGATACTACTGCATTCCGTACAGCGACAAAACTCTGTACCCCTTGTCATGGTACACCATTTTACCAGGCAAAGCAGATAGATGATGATGATTGGGAATTTTACTTTAACACTCCGGGAAAAATGGAAAAAATACACACAGACAAACCCAAAGGTCTTAAAGCACTCAATAGTTCCATGTTCAAAAAACGTAAAAATCGTCTCTTAAAATTCTTTATAGCCAATTCTAAATACTCTGGTGCCGTTAACGGATGTGATGCAAATTTCTGCGGAACCAATCACTAAATTACATCCATTCATCATTTTTGTGCTATAGTATAGAAAACAAGGACGGGATTATGATGAAACCATTATTTACATTTTTATGCATTGTTTCACTTTCTCCTGCCAATCTTTTTACCATTACCGATACAAAAGGTAATGTATTTAAATCCAAAGAGATGCAACCTACCTATAATGCCTGTCTGAACCAAAAAGCCACAGAATACTCACTTCAAGCTATCTATGACGAACTTAATCGTGCAGAACGCATGGCTCGCATGGCCCAAGTTGCCCGTTTAAGAACAGAGCGTATTTCTGCCGCACAGAAAGTCGCTAAAAAAGAAGGAAGAACCTACCAAATATCAGAAAGAGATAAACAAAAGCTCTTAGCAGATGCCAAACTCTTTAAAGGCGGACGTTATGTTTGGGGTGGTACAACACCTGAAGGATTTGATTGCTCGGGTTATGTGCAATATCTTTATAAGAAGAATAATATCTTTCTTCCTAGAACTGCGTGGGCACAGTCTCAAAGAGGTGAAGTCGTTGAACTGGAAAATTTACAAAAAGGTGACCTTCTCTTTTTCCTAACCGATAAAAAACGTGGCATTCCTGTTACCCATGTAGGTATCTACATCGGTAACGGAGACTTCATCCACGCTGCTTCCAAGAAGAAAGGTATCATCATCTCCCCTCTTACACACGGTAGCTATGCAAAAACTTTTGTTTCTGCAAGAAGGCTTACACGTAGATCTTAACACTCGCAGTTAATCCTCTGCTAACACAATACCTTATAAAACTACAATCTCTGTAACTTTTTCAAGCCTTCTTTAACCAATGCACTGGTATCTCCAGAACATCCGCTTAGTGCTTTTCGAATGGCATCCTGTTTAAATCCTAAACTCTCAAGTGCCATCGTAGCTTCACCCAATGCACCCGATGTGCCACTCTCTTCATTACCATCCACAATAAAGTCAGCCAACTCAACCAAGATGCGGCTTGCCGCTTTAGGGCCTATGCCCGGTACACGTTTAAGCATAGAGACATCTTTAGATGCAACCACTTTTGCAAAGGTAGAAGGTGTAAAGGTAGAACAGATAGCAAGCCCTACTTTAGGACCTACACCATTGATCTTCAACACAGTATCAAACATCTTCTTCTCATTGGTATCCATAAAACCAAATAGTAAGTTGGCATCTTCACGAATAACTTGTGTCACAAAAAGCTTTACTTTACTCTCTTGTATCGTATTTGAAGTGTTAATAGACACATTCACTTCATAGATCAGTCCATTTACATTCACATGTACAAATGTCGGATCTTTTCTTTCTACTGTACCTTCTATACCTACTATCATTTTGACACCTTTATCTTTTAATTGTCACAGTATATCAAGAGTTTGATTGATGATATTAATATATGTCATATTGACATATTTTTCATCAATATTTTAATTCAAACCAACATTACGCTAAAATACCTCTAACTTAACATTAAAGAGCATCATGCGATTAAAATCCATCTTTACTAACAGCTTCGGTATCTTATTTTCACGTGTAACCGGTCTGGGACGTGATGTGCTTATGGCTTCTGCATTGGGTGCTTCAGTGTGGAGTGATATGTTCTTCATAGCTTTTAAACTTCCTAATCTTTTTCGTCGTATTTTTGCAGAAGGTGCATTTACACAGGCTTTTATGCCTTCTTTTGTTGCGAGCAGACACAAAGGTGTCTTTGCAACAGCGATATTTTTACGATTTTTCCTCTTCTTGATGGCATTCTCTCTACTCATTACCTTTTTCCCTGAACCTATCACTAAACTCTTAGCCTGGGGATGGAGCGCTGAACTTATAGCTGACACTTCACCTATGACTGCCATTAACTTTTGGTACTTAGACCTCATCTTCATAGTCACATTTTTAGCCACTCTGTTACAGTACAAAAACCATTTTGCCACAACAGCCATGTCCACTGCCCTGCTCAATATCTCTATGATCGCTGCACTCTACCTTTATATGAAAGAAGATCCAAAAACAGTAGCTTATGCACTCAGTTTTGCTGTCCTCATAGGAGGTGCATTGCAAGTACTTGTACACCTTATTGCTTTGCAGAAGTTCAACTTACACAAAATACTTTTAGGGGGATGGAAATACAGAAAAACCAAAGATGTCGCAGATGAGAAGAAACACTTTCAATCTCTCTTTTTACCGGGGATACTGGGTAACTCCACCCCTCAAATCTCTGCTTTTATAG
>QMKT01000091.1 GCA_003646505.1 Campylobacterota bacterium | reverse complement strand
AGAAACCCAGGTCTTGGTGGTAAACTAATGACTACAATGTTCATTGCTCTTGCAATGATCGAAGCACAAGTTATCTATACATTGGTAATTGCGCTTATCGCTCTTTACGCTAACCCGTTCATCGGATAAGTTTAAAGACAAGTAAAAGCTTGTGATGGATATGATCCATCACAGTTTTTATCCCTCAATTTTAAAGTTTCTATAGTACTTTAACTATGGTTAATGTGCGCACGTGGTGGAACGGTAGACACGCTACCTTGAGGGGGTAGTGCCCTAGTGGTGTGGAAGTTCAAATCTTCTCGTGCGCACCACATCTTCTTCATTAAAAATACTTAATTTAATCACAATATATATACAATATTATTTATTTTAATAACATTTTATCAATTTTTTTATCAAAATATACACAAATGCCGTAAATTAGGGGTTTATTTAGCTTTTTATAAGATTATATTGTGTTATAATGATTCTATCTTAAAATTAAAAGGAAGTAGAATGACAAAATCAGATTTCGTAGAACTAGTACAAAAGAATGGTGAGTTTGAAAGTAAAGCAGCAGCAGAGAGAGCAGTAAAAGCATTTATCTCATCAGTAACAGAGGCATTGGTAAAAAAAGAAACTGTATCTTTAGTAGGATTCGGTACATTTTCAACAGTTGAGGTAGCAACTAAATCAGGTAAAGTTCCAGGAACTGACAAAACATATACAAAAGCAGCACATACTGCTCCTAAATTCAAAATGGGTAAAACGCTAAAAGACGCAGTATCAGGAAACTAATTACTGTCCATTAAGTTTAACCTCTTATCTGCTATCTTAGGATAGTAGATAACCTCTCTAATCTATTTCATTTCTCAAAAAATAAAATCTCCATACGCATTTAAATTTTAGACATTACATTGGTTTTGATTCTGACACATGGTATACTTTCATAAAAAAGAGTAACTATGAATGTAGAGAATGTAATTTGTTTAGGTGTTGCAGGAAATTTTGCACATCATTTGGAACAGGCCGGGGAACTCAAAGATTTTGAAAACGTGGTAACAGCAGAAGCAGATACACCTAAAGGGATATTTCCTTTTTATTTGCCAGGTTCTGATTCATTTCTGGGTTTATACGCTATAGGTACTGATACCCTCACACTCCCTACCTATGAAGCCAATGCCCAAGTTGAGCCAGAGATTGCTGTACTGTTTGATATAGTCTATAATGATGAAAGACAAGTCACAGACCTCATAGCAAAACAATTTACGACCTTTAACGACTGTACCATTCGTAAAGAAGGGGCAAAAAAGATATCAGAGAAAAAGTCCTGGGGGTTGAACTCTAAAGGTATTGGTGATAAATGGATCGCTATAGATAAGTTTGAAGAGGGTGGGATAATGGACAGCTACCATCTTTGCTCATTTGTGAGGCGTGATGGAGTGGTGTATCCTTATGGAGTAGATGCTCCTTTGCTTGGATATTCTTACTTTTATACAAAGTTGAAAAATTGGCTTATCGATAAAATGAATACACAAGTTGATTTTGGTCCACTTGAAAACATAGCTGAGCATTTAAAAACATGTCACTACCCTAATCAGGCACTAGTCTCCATAGGGGCTACTGCCTACGCTGAGTTTGGTGAACATAATTACTTACAAAATGGTGATGAAGTGTATGTGATCACCTATGATAAACAAAAAGATGATGCAGATTTTACTGCATCACCTACTAAAGTCATATTACACCAAAAGGTTCAGTAATTTATCCTACAGTGATATCTTCAGAAGCCTTTTTAAAGTACTCTTGTCCAGCTTTACAGAGAGGACAAACTTTTGGTGCTTTTTTACCTCGGTGTACATGTCCACAGATCTCACAAATATACTCTTCATTGTTCTCGCTGTCAAAGAAACCTTCTGCTTCAAGTGCTTCTTTTAATGCTAAATATTCTCTTTCATGTTCCACTTCTACTTTACCAATGGCTCTAAAAAGTCTTGCGATATCTTTAAGTCCTTCTTCTTTGGCAATGGCTTCAAAGTTAGGGTACATCTCTTCATGCTCATACCGTTCACCATCAGCAGCATAAGTAAGGTTTTTCACCGTGGTATCTAACTCTATATCGTTTACAAGTTTATTGTATGCTTTGAACTCAGCCATAGCATGATACTTTTCATTGTTCGCAGCTTCCTGAAAGTGTCTGGCTATACGATGTAAACCTTCTTCCATCGCCATATCAGCAAAGAATTCATATTTGTTTCTAGCTTGGCTTTCTCCAGCAAATGCTTTCATGAGATTGACTGCTGTAAGGTTCTCGGTGATACACTCCATATTTTCTCCACAACAGACAAGTGTGCCGCCACCAACCTCTTGTACTTCTATCTCATTACCGCATTTGTCACATTTATATGTTTCGTATTGTCTCATTTTATGTCTTCCTTAGTTTATATTTTTTTTAATATCTGTGATGAATTCTGTAATATCATCATGTAGTGCTTGAAGATCTTCTTCATGTTCTACTTCATCTGCAAGTATTTGACTCACGATGTCGTAGGTAACGATGTCCTTGTCTCTTGTGAGGTCAGCAAGATCTGAATAGACAGATATAGCACACTGTTCACCTTTGATTGAATCTTCCAGGATGCTGACAACATCAAAGTCTTTGGGCTCTTCATAGCCACAGTTCGTATGGGTAAACCAATCTTTTGGATTAAGTAGTGGTGTCCCACCCAGTTGCAAGATACGGTCTGATACAAGGTTGGCATGTCTAAGCTCATCAGCAGCATGCTGGTCAAGCTCTGCAATGGCTGCATCTTTCATAATACCTTTAACCACTTTTGCTTCTATAAAGTACTGGTAGTAGGCTAGCCACTCATCTGCATAGGCTTTGTTAAGTCTAGTAATGATATCGTTGATATCAAGCCCTTTAATAATGGAATTTCCTCTGCGTGCCATGATAACTCCTTTTTTACTAAAGAATAATTTTTATCCCTTAAGAATTATAACTTTTTAAACTTAAAGGAAAATAATTATCGTTTAGATTTAGAAAGTTATATAAGTCTAGTATAGAGTAGGATAGTTAATGAAAAGCGTATAAGAAGAAGGAGAGTATATGGGTATTAGCCCATATACAATAACAAGAAGATATAAAAGAGATTAGCTTTTAAACCAAGATTTAACTCTGTCAAAGGCATCATCAAAAGTATTTTTGTGAGGGCGGCTTTCTACGCCGTAACTTTCTTGAATTTTTTCAAGAAGTTCTTTTTGTGCATCATTTATTTTCTTAGGAAGTACCAGTTTTATCTGGGCAACGAGACGACCTTTTCGTCCTGAATGTACGTCCACTACACCTTCACCAGGGAATACATATTGTTCTTTGTCAATGGTGCCTTTATTAAGCTCAAGATCAATCTCCCCATCAAGAGTAGGAATGGAAATGGTTTCTCCCAGTATGGACTGAGTGAAGAAAACAGGGACTTCTATGTAGATATCCGAACCGTTACGTATAAAGTTTTTATCTTCTTTCACTGCAAAAGTAATAATAAGGTCACCACGCTGACCACCTCTGCCTTCATTACCATAGCCTTGTGCTCTTAGGCGATTACCAGTGTCGATTCCTGCGGGGACTGTAACAGTTACTGTATCTTCTTTTACATGATACCCTTTACCTGAACAAGACCCACATGCTTCTTTGATGGTTTGACCTTGACCTTGACATTTTGGACAGGTTTGTGCAAATTGCATTGGCCCTTGGCGCATAAGAACTTGTCCCTGTCCTCCACAATACTCACAAGATTCTATCTTCGCATCTTTTGCACCTGTACCTTCACAGGGTTCACATGAGGTTTTGTAAGTCATAGCTATATCTTTTTTACATCCAAAGACTGCTTCATGAAACTCAAGAGGTACTTCCATTTCAAAATCCAGTGGGTACTTTTGTCCAGGGTCTCTGCGTGATTGCTTGGAGCCACCAAAGCTACCACCAAACATAGAGTTGAACATATCCATCACATCATCCATATTGGCTCCACCGAAACCACCGTGACCCATACCTTGACCTTCAAGTCCTTCTTTTCCGTAACGGTCATAGATACTTCTCTTCTCTTCATCTGAGAGAACTTGATAGGCTTCGTTGACTACTTTAAATTTTTCTTCTGCTTCTGCATCATCTTGGTTTCTGTCTGGATGGAACTTCATTGCAAGTTTTCTATATGATTTTTTGAGTTCTGTACCTGAACAGTCACGACTTACTTCAAGGACTTCATAGTAATCTAATTCTATCATTTTATTTCTCCGTTTACATGGGAATATTTTGGCGAATTCTACCATAATTTAGTTATAATCACAAAAATAGTTTTAAAAGGTTTAATATGCTTGTCCATATAGTGATGTTTAAGTTCAAAGAAGAGAATAAAAAAGCCAATATTATTCAAGCTAAACAGATGCTTGAAAACCTTATGGGTGCCATACCAAGTTTAAGAAGTATGGATGTAGGTGTAAACTTTGTAGAGACTGATCGTTCGATGGATCTAAGCATTATTGCAGTTTTTGAAAGTAAAGAAGGATTAGATTCTTATGATGCACACCCTGAGCATCAAAAAATGGTCACATTTATTAAGTCTGTTGTTGAATATTCTAAAGCATCGGACTACGAACGTGCGTAGCACTCTGCTTAAAAAGCAAGCTTTAGTGCGAGGAATTTCTATGGAGCTTTGCTCTATAGAAAGGAGAGATATAACTAATGCCTAAACATTATAAGATAGAAGCATTTGAAAATTTAGTGGACGCCTTTGCTTCACTTCCTTCTGTGGGTAAAAAAACAGCCATACGTTTAGCTTACCATGCAGTCATGGAAGATGGGTTTGCAGCGATGAAACTGGCACATGCTCTTGAAACTGGGGTGAATGTGATACAGAAATGTACCAAATGTCACAATATGAGTGAAGATGAACTCTGTACCATCTGTTCAGACCCTTATCGTGATGTTTCTAAACTTTGTATCGTTCAGTCAGCGAAAGACATTTTGACCATTGAAGAGAGTGGACAGTTTACGGGCGTTTATTATGTGGTTTCAGAAGTACGTGATATGGATGAAGCCCATCTTTTTTATGCAGTAGGTGGGGTAGATGAGATTATTTTTGCTTTTCCTCCAAGTATCGCAACCGATACAATGATCCTGTATATAGAAGATAAGTTAAAAGGGTTAAAGATACACTTTACAAAAATTGCGCAAGGTGTACCCACGGGGGTAGAGTTGGAAAATATAGATATTATGTCACTCTCGCGTGCTTTAGAGGCAAGAGTGAAAATATAATTTACGTAAATAGCTGATCTATTTCAGGATTTCCGTTTGTAAGTGTTTCAGGATTTTCTATCCCATAAATTTTATAAAGTGTTGCTGCGATACTTAGTGGTTCGAACTGGTAGCTACCTGTTTTTGGTTTGAGATAGAGTCTATTGATAGAACCTGTATTATCTACAATAGTTTCACCCACTATACCTTTATGGTTGAAATAACCTTTCCCTCCTAAAACGTAAAAGTTTTGTAAGTTACCATGATCCCAACCAAGAGCAGAATTTAAGTTTACATTTCTTCCAAACTCTCCAAAGACCATGATATTGATATGTTGCTCTTTCCCTTCAGCTTTAATATGTGCCATAGCAGATGTTAAAGTGCGAAAAAGACTCTCTGTCCTTGTGACATAGTCTCTGGCTTCATTATGGTCATCCCAGCCTCCAAGACCACCTGTACCGATGGTAAGAACTTTTGTATCAGGGTTTTTTACCAATACTTTTACGGCAGTTTCTATTTTATCTGAGAAACGGTTGCTGGATGGATAGGCATCATCACCCAGATCTGGAGTAGTTGAAGTGGAAATGTCATCTATAAAGTTGTTCAGAGAAACTCTTTTAGAAAAAGCATCTTTTATTTTTCCTTCGGCATTATGTTGCTGGGCAAGCGTATCCATTTTTTCGTGAAGGGATGCATCAAATCCAAGTTCATTGTTATTGTAATTGGCTATTTCTCGCTCCTCAGGAGTATAATATCGCCAATCACGACTTGAACGGTCATAAGGGTTATCCAGATCTTCATCCAGACCTACAGGTTTAAGAAAGCTGTTTAAAGGTCTCCTTCCTTCAGTGTAGAACTTTGATTCTCCTTCAAGCGTGACAAAAGGCATGACAGTGTTTTCGTCAATGATGCTGTTTGATTCCAGTATTTGCGCTAGGTTGGCGAGCATACCGGCACTGTCAGCATCAAATGAACCTTTTTGGTTTTGAACCGTACAGGAACCATGTGCTTTATTGTTCTCCTCGTCTCTTACTTTTGAGTAACAGCACCTAAACAGTGTCATGTCACCATTGGCCAGCAAGGTTTCCATATGTGTACCTCCTGCTTCCTGCCAACAGTTGTTTGCTGTAGGTGTAATACCTCTAAAATAGTTGTCATAATCGCTTTGTGAAGCCAATTTGATCTCATCGATGTTTGTCAGGTTACCACCGAGTTGGCTTGCACCACCATACATAAATATCATAATGGTTTGTGCCTGGTTTGCAGTGTTGATCCCAGCTGAAAAAGTGATTTGACTGACATCTAGATCTTTGGCATAGCTAAGGCTTGGCATAAGGATTGCTGTACCTGCAGCCATTGATAGTTTGATAAAGTCTCTTCTTTTCATATTATTTCACCTCTTTAAGTGTATAGGTTTCTGAGAGTCTTGAAATGTAATCCAAAACGATGGTAGCGATATTTCTTTTATTGTCTTCTCTGTATTTTTCTTGCTTAACGGGATCATCATGTGTTCTGAACATGTCAAAAGTATAGTAGAGTATCTGTTCTCCTGCTTCTTCAACCAGCATATGTTCTCTAAAGAGTGCAAGTTCGGCTGATGTAGCAGTACGCGAAATGGTTGCTTTAAAAATATAGTTTATCAGGGAGTTTAAAGAGGAGACTTCATTACTTGCATCAAAATTGAAGTTTTCATTTGCAATGAAGCTTTCATCCCACCCTTGTCTGTCCCATGCAGCATACTCGTCTGCTTTACTAGGGTTCGATTTTCTAAGAGCAATGTTTTCACGAATATACTTGTGATAATTTGCAAATGAGAGTGTATCGAGCGGTACACGTTTTAGTTTTCCAAGTTTATACTTCATACTTGCCTGATGCATCTCTTCAAGTGAGGATTTAAAGTCATGCAGTGTAGAATTTCGGTGCTTGAAATTTACTTTTTTTGATAATGAGTAAAACAGCTCTTCTGCACTCTTGGCTCTTGTTGAATTAAGAAGGTACTCTTCTGAAAATACAATTTGTAAGAGGATATCCTGCCATGTTTCAGGTTTACTTGAGACTATGGTATTTGTGATCTGTGTCTTTTTCTCCGCAGTTGTATTTGGGAAGAAAAAATCAACCAATCTACGTGTGACACCTGTTGTAAAAAGGTCTGATTTTGCCATCTCACGGTAGAAATCATCACCGTTATAAATAGTGGTACCAAAAAGAGACAACGGCTGTCTGTTTTCATTTAAACTGACAACAAGTGTGTCACTGTCTCTATCGAGCTTCCAGTTTTTAAGTGCCTGTCCGGCCAGAGGTACATGAGCATCATCCATATCAAGCGTAAAGATTTCCATCATTTCTCTACCGTTATCCTCAGGGCTTCTGAAACGTCTCCAGTTGTCTTCACTCATCATATGTACATAAGTGATATATCTCATGCCACTTTCAACCTCCAGCATAGTTACAAGTCTGTTATATACCCTTGCGATGTTGGGTGTATGTGTAGATTCAAGTTCATATGCGGGGGAAAACATGATAGTTTGTGTCAAAATGTATGCGGTCCAGTTTTTGATGAAATAACTGTCTAACTCTTTCATAGCATAAAAACGGGTTAGGATATCTACAGCGACTTGTTCATTGTAGCTTTTCTGCCGAAAGATATCATCATCAATAATGT
>QMKT01000090.1 GCA_003646505.1 Campylobacterota bacterium | reverse complement strand
TGTTTCTAACGATTCTTCAGCTTCTTTAAAAACAGTTTCTAACGACAGTAGAGATTCTGTAAAAACAGTTTCTAATGACTCTTCAGCTTCTGTAAAAACAGTTTCTAATGACTCTTCAGCTTCTGTTAAAACAGTTTCTAACGACTCTTCAGCTTCTGTAAAAACAGTTTCTAATGACTCTACAGCTTCTGTAAATACACTTGCTACCAATGCTAATGATTCTGTAAAAACAGCTTCAAATGACTCTAGAGCATCTGTACAGTCAGTAAATGACAATGCTTCTGCTACTGTAAAAACAGTTTCAACTGATTCTGCAGCTTCACTAAAAAATGTTTCAAATAACGTAAATGATTCTACAAAGACTATCTCTAAAGATATCTAATCCATCAAAGCAACTCTTATCAGAGTTGCTTTTCACTCTTCATCCCCTCTTTCTACATTTCTTTATTTAGTATGTCATCTAGTATAATATAAATCCTGTATAATCCAAATCAAACATTAACACTAGGAAAGTACACCATGACGAGTCTTGAAAATTTACCATTAAACCATATTTTTATCCCTTCAAAAGTCCCGTCAAAGAAGCTCATGATCATTTTACATGGTCGAGGTGATTCTTCTCAAGGCTTTACTTTTTTACCAGAATATTTTGCCATTGAAGAAATGAACTACCTTTTACTTGATGCTCCCTATGAGTATTTTGGCGGATGTTCATGGTATGAACTGCCACCCAACCAATTTGACGGTATTGTATACTCAAGTGGGTTACTTGCAGATACGTTAGATACTTTATTTAAAGACGAGTTCAATGCAGAGGAGAGCTTTTTATTTGGGTTTTCACAAGGCTCACTTCTTACTTTTGAGTTTGGTGCAAGGTATGAAAAGGTACTTGCGGGTTATCTTGCCATAAGCGGGTACATTTATGATGTAGATAATCTACTCAAAGAGATGAATCCAGATCTAAAATCTTCCAACTGGCTTTGTACACACGGAACATATGATGATGTACTGCCTTATGACACTTCCAAGTCACAGGTTGAACAGCTTCAAAATGGTGGTTTTGATATCACCTTCAAAAGTTATGAAAAAGCACATAATATCGATCAAGAAGAGTTAAATATGATTGCAGCGTGGATAAAAGCCAAGCTTTAAAAAAGTAAATAAAGTTCTCTTAAGTCTCACTTTTAACAAAAAAAGTAAAGTTTATCGACTAATATCACTTTTATTTAATATTGTTCTGATATAATTCCGCCATAACTTTTAGGAAAAGAATAAAATACTACTATATAACTAAAAATTAATCATATTATGTATGCATCAATTTACAGCCTATATATATATTTAAAGATCCCAAATATTTACGTCAGTTAAAGGACAAGCATGACAACAATAACAACATTAAACACACTCGGAAAGACCATGATCTTTTTACTCATCGCATCAACAATAGCCAGTGCTAAAACACAAGAGAATACTAGCAAAGAAAATACTTTAGATTCTACTGAAATTTACACAATCTACCAATCTATGACTACAGCCCAACTTCAAAAAGAAGTAGAAAAGCATAGCGAAAATGGAAACTTATCTTTTGCACTAGGGAAAGAGCTCATCAAAAGATGGACAAAAAGCTAAGATCGGAGAGATCTACTTTAAACTTTTTTCCCACTCAGCATATGCTTCTTCGTGAAGCAGTGCTTCTTCAAAAACCATTTCATACTCTTCATGTTCCGCACAGAGATTCAGATAATCTTCTGAATCTTTTTTATAGGTTTCATATAACGCCTTAACCTTATTGGAATCCTCTTTTTTAAATGCTTTCTCAAGTGCTTTTGAATCAGGTACCTTTGAACAGTCTATTTTTTTAGCAGAGGCATTTTTCAAGTCAGCTTCAAAATCATCAAGTCTGTCTTCATAGGTCAGTATCATTATAGAAGTCTCTTCAAACTTTGCTTTGCTGTTATCACAGGTATCAAGATAATTTTTTACGTCTACTTTAAATTTTTTTAATAATGATTTAGCTTTATCTATATCTTTTAATTCAAGGGTCTTTGCCAGTTCCATCCCAACAGGTTGGTTTTTACAGTCAACCTCAGATGCATTGAGTAGTGATATTAATCCAAATACCAAATAGGATACCGTTACTATTTTTTTCATACTTGTCCTTATGAATATACTTTAACTAAAGTATATAATAATTCTATAAAAATATCATCATAATCATACAAAAAGTGGAGAACATAAAAAAATACTGTAACTCATTTGTTATACATTTATATTATTCTTTCACATATCACGAAGGATATAAAATGAAAATAAACAAAGTATTCACAAACGTTATTACACTTTCAATCATCACGTCAAGTACCATGTATACTACAAGCTTGATTTTCCCTTATGCTACGCCTGGAGAAAACACGTACCAAAATATGAGTATAACAGAACTGCAAAAAAAGGTAGAAAATTTAAGTCAAAATGGAAATCTTCCTTTTGATATGGGATTGGAGCTCCTGAAGAGATGGACCCAAAAATCATAAAACCGCTATACGTGTTTAATGACATTCCTTGTAGCATTCGCTGCACCTTCCAAATATCCACCCTCCTTAAATGCACTCTCAGTACCTGAAAATATTAGTTTTCCATTAAAATGTTTTACATCAAAACCATAAGAAGGATGATCAGCTAAAGGCTGTGAATCAAGTGTCGTTGAAGTATAAATCTCTTTTTTCCAGTCAACCACATAGATATTTAAAGGTTTGGAAGCTTTGTCTCCATAAAGTCGTGTCAGCTGAACTGTAATATTTTCTTTTATGCTTTCATACGAAGCATTGCTGTGGAGGAAGCCAAAAAGTGCTGCCCTCTCTCCCGTGCTAGCATCATGTATCTCAGCAAGTGGTCCCACATGTGAAATACCAAATCCACTCAACCCCTCTTCCCTCCAAAAAGCTTCTTCAAATTCTATAACACATTTAGCTGAGTAACCCATCCAAGTGGGTATGTTTGTAAGTTGTTCTCGAACTGCCATTTCCAAAGGTGGATCATACTTGATCGTTTCAACAGCCAGACGTGGAGGAAGTGTTGATATGACTTTGTCTACTTCATAAGTATCATGCTCTGTTTTAACCATCACACTCCTCTCTTTTTCAATAAGTGAAATTACTTTTTCATTTATCTTTACAGAATTATGCATTTTTTCTTCTAAAGCGTTTATAATTTTAGTCATACCACCTTTTACACGATAGGAAGGAGCACTTGGAGGTACTGAAAAACGTTGTACACCTTCAGGTGCATCATATAAAGCATCTCCATAGATATACTGTTCAAAATATTCCAGACCAAGAGAATCTATAAGTTGTAAAATATACGTTTGATGTCTCCAAACCCATGAGGGTCCCATGTCATGTCCGTACATATTTAAAATACGCCCACCCGTGCGTTCACGTGCTTCTAAAACAGTCACATCATACCTGTCTTGAAGTAAGAATGCCGTGTAAAGTCCACTAAGCCCTGCTCCTATAATTAACAGCTTTTTTTTCTTCATTGTAGCGGCTATGCCTTCTCTTTTTTATAGCTAGAAAAAAAGTGTGGTACCGGTGGATCTTGGTCATCATCATAAGCTAAAAAACTTTTCTCTACAAGACCCAAGTCCATAAAACCATCTATCTCCTCCTGATCTAAAGGTAAAGGGATAGCATCTAACTCTTCGCCTTTATTTCTACTTCTACAGGAAACTAGAATTTCTCCCTCATTGGCAATAAGACTTACCATAGCCACCATAGCTTCTTTTCTGTATCTGCCGGGAAGTACCTGGATAGTATTACACTCATAAACAAGATCATAGCTACCTTCCCATTCCGTAGGATAGTCAAAGAGGTCTTCAACCAGATAGTTTACTGTAGACTCAGTGTAGCGGTTTTTACAAAGATCTATAGCAGAAGGTGCAATGTCAAAAGCTGTCACTTCATAGCCATATGCTGCCATTGCCTCAGCATCATCACCTACCCCACAGCCTATCGCAATAGCTTTTTTGTTCAAGCCTTTTACAGGATGTTTTTCCAGCCATTCCAGAAAGTAAGGGTTAGGTGCAAGATCCGCCCAAAAAACAGCTCGGTGATCTCCCTTGGCATCGGTATAAATACTGTCAAACCAGCCAAAGGGATCATCACGTTCCTGATGTTCTCGTACCATTTGTTTGTATTTTACAGGATCAAATTCTTTCATTTAACTCTTCTTCATTTTACTACTAAAATGTGTGTTCATGCAACCGTGATCGACTGAGTAAAGAGATCTAAAAGGTATATGTGTCGTCAAAATGCCAGGTCTCTAAACAATCCCAAAATGAAATACCTCCCAGGTCATCTTTTATCTCATATACCAATGTTGTTTCAATATCATGCAGATATTTATCATACACTGTATCACGCTCATGTTCAAGCGGTGTATCACAATGACATGTTTCATACCATTCAAGTGTATCTGGATCTGTCTTCACTGCCTTTTGCATCGCATTAACGATATCCGGACCATCAGGCTCTTGATCAGCAATACTCCCATCTGTCAAGGCAGTATAGAAATCTTTCATTTTTATTTTGTTGATCTTCGCTTTCACTTTATATAACATTCACTCTCCTTTAAAAGTATAAGTCCTTACCCCTTGTATACTATGGACTATGTCTATAGATACTGTATAATACCTTAAATAATTTTAAAGGTACAGCATGAATATCACCTATAAACTCTCACCCGAAGAATACCTCCAAGTCGTAAACTTCCATCATAAGAAAAGTCACAGAGTACTGAAATTAACAGTCTATATAGTTTTAGCAGCGATCATTGTAATCTTTAGTACTGATTTTAGTAATACTCGTGAGATCATTACAAACATACTTACAGCATTTTTTTCTATCTCTTTTTATATGCTCTTTGTAAGAATGCTGTCTGCATTTCAGGCTAAAAATATTTATACAAAAAGTCCTACCTTGCCCTATGAGATAACACTGCGTATATCGGGGAAAGGTATTCGATTAGATAAAAATGGCAGTGAGAAGACCATTCCATGGAGTGCCTTTAGTACATGGAAAAAAGAGGAAAGATTTTATCTACTCTATACCTCTCCACGTCAATTTAATGCTATCCCGACACGTGTAATGAGTGATATACAAATAAATGAACTTGATGGATATCTAAAGAAGTATATTCCTCAGGATTAACTTATGTCTGACTAGGGTTCTTAAAAGTGCCCTTATACCATAGGGATATACCACTTTTTATAATAGGCCACTACACGCAGTATTACACCCAATATAAATACAATACTCAAAGCATAGATATTTAGTATTTCATAGCTGTCCAACACATATAGGACAGCTCCTATAATAAGCGCTACCGTCCCATAAAACCCTGTTTTTAAAACAAATGGTATCTCATTTATGATCACATCCCTAATGATACCTCCACCCACTGCAGTGACAAAAGAGAGTGCCAGCACACCGGTGATATTCAGGTTATGTTCCAGACCGACGAGTGAACCTGTAATACTAAACGAAATAAGTCCGATAGAATCACTCAAAATAAAAAGCGGTTTGTTCTCTATACTGGACTTGTTATGAAATTTCAGTAGCACAAGACAAAGCACAACAATGATCATCACAACTGCAGGTAAGGTATGAGTGAAAGTATAAGGTGTCTTGTCCACCGCCACATCTCTTAAGATACCCCCACCAAATGCCGTTAAAAAAACAGAGATGAGAACACCTAGAAAATCCAGTTTATTACGTACTGCTACAAAAAATCCACTCATAGAAAAAGCAATGATACCGATATAGTCTGCAACTTCAAACATCATTCACCTACATAGTCTAAGAATGATGATTTAGTACACACCCACTATATCCCCTCTGCGATCATTGCATCTGCTACTCTTTTAAATCCTGCAATATTCGCACCGTCGACATAGTTTCCTTCAACACCATACTCTTTTGCAGTTTCAGAAACATTGATACAGATCTCTTCCATCGTTGCTTTGAGTTTGGTATCAACTTCCTCAAAAGTCCATTTTTGCATAGCCGCATTTTGACTCATTTCAAAACCACTTACTGCAACACCGCCTGCATTTGCTGCTTTTGCCGGAGCAAAATACATATCACTCTTTAAAATGATCCGTACAGCCTCTGCTGTTGTGGGCATATTCGCACCTTCTGCAACACACCTACAACCATTCTTGATCAGCCTTTTGGCATCAAGAACTGTCAATTCATTTTGCGTTGCACACGGGAAAGCCGCATAACATGGAATATCCCACACAGCATGAGCATCTTCAGGATAGTCAGAAACAGGGATAAACTCTGCATCTGTATGTTTTTTAATATACTCTTTAAGTGAAACACGTCTGTTGAGTTTCAATTCTTTCAATAATTCAAGATCTAGCCCTCTATGATCATATAATGTTCCTTTAGAATCTGTGCAGGCTACAGCGGTAGCACCCAGGTGCTGTAGTTTTTCTATGGCATGTAAAGCAACATTCCCCGAACCGCTTACAGTACAAATCTTCTCTTTTAAACACTCTGTATCTTTTGTTTCCAATTCCAACATTTTTTCTGTGAAATATATCACACCATACCCCGTTGCTTCTGGTCTCATCAGCGACCCACCAAAGAAGTATGGTTTTCCCGTAAGCACACCTTCAAATGATGATGTGATGGATTTATACTGACCAAACAAATAGCCGATCTCTCTTGCACCCACACCAATGTCTCCTGCAGGTACATCAATACGTGGTCCTATGTACTTGTGTAATTCTTTCATGAAAGCAGCACAGAACTTCATCACTTCAAAGTCACTCTTTCCTTTAGGGTCAAAGTCACTACCGCCTTTAGCCCCTCCTATAGGTAGACCCGTTAATGCATTTTTTAAGATCTGTTCAAAGCCCAAAAATTTTAAAATACCTTCATTAACCGTAGGATGAAACCGTAGACCGCCTTTATAGGGTCCCAGTGCATTATTAAACTGTACCCTGTAGCCGGTATTGACTTGGATTTCATGATTGTCATCTAACCATGCCACTTGAAACTTTATCACCCTGTCTGGTGTAATAAGTCTTCTTATAATGGCGTTCTTTGCACTTTTTGCATACACTTCATCTGATTTAAAAAGTGGTAAAAGAGATAATAACACCTCTTCCATTGCTTGAAAAAATACATCATCTTCAGCACACTGTTCATTCTTAAGTTTTGCTATCTCTTCTTTAGCATTGACCGTGGTTATTCTTTTCATCATGGGTTCTCCTTAAGTCTATACGCTATACCATGTATAATATCATTTATTTGAAAGTGGACTAGAACATCCAACAGTACCTTCTTTCGCAGCTTTTCTATAAATTGCCAACCCTTCATCTTTACTTCCCGTTCTCAGCACTTTGTTGATACTGCTTGCTACACTTTCTGTTTCCCACGTGATATCACCATTTTGGCAATCTTTTACTCCAAGTTCCGTATAACGCTTGATGACTTTATCTGTAACCGGTGCTTTCGTATAGCTAGATCCTTGAGGTACACTGTACTGCTTTCCGTTTTCAAGTGTCACGATCTGCTTTGTTGTATTTACTGTAGGCTCATTTGTACTACACCCTACTACCAATAATGCCACACCCGATAATAAAGTCACTTTTAATGCTTTCATTTTTCTTCCTCTGTTTTAATTTAATAGTTTAATAGTATCACGTTTTATATTCTAATTAAGCCATACATGAGCAATAGTGACAAATTATTTTTTATTTTGATTGGGATTATTTTAAAGAAGTAGAAGCGATCAACAAGTCATCATATAAAATTCAAGGAAATATGAAAAAGTCGCTTCTGAGGAGATACGATTGCTAAGAGCAAACAAGGAAGTTTACAATTTTGGACAAGGAGTAAAACAAACTCTCAACATCGTTGTGAAAGATTTCTCTTTCATAAGTGTATTATATACCATCAAGATGTATGGTTGTAAAATCAACCATTAACCAATGGATAATCAG
>QMKT01000089.1 GCA_003646505.1 Campylobacterota bacterium | reverse complement strand
TCTGGCGGCAACCTACTACTTATACTCATAAGTTATAAATCAAACTTACTTTAAAAACCTTATAATCTAACATATTTCATAAGGTTAAGACTACTTCACCCTACTCACACTATAACCCTTATGCTCAAAATGTTCTACAATACTCTTCTCACCCAGAAAATGCATCACACCAAAAGCAAAGAGATAACGTTTTATCGGCTTTTTTTGAAGTAATGATTCTATCCGTTGGGCCATGACACTATTTCTATCAAAGAGAAGTACTTGCATAAATTTCTCATCAAACTTTTGATACTTCTCATTTTTGAACATCGTCCCTTCAATGAATGCCATCATCTTCTTTTCATCACCCAGAAGATAAAGTATTTTCATCTCTTCCATAAAATCACCGTGCTCTTCAAGATAATCCAGTGTAGATTCCAATCCCATTATCTGCTCATCTAAAGAGAATGTATCCATAGCATTTATCTGTTCTTCTACGGTCTCAATACCACCTACACCTTTGCCCATATTCTGCGCATACGTATAGATCTGAGAGTCAATAGCTTCTAACATAGGATACTTTAGTTGATCTTCCAACATAGTTGTCACGGCAGAGAGTGCCCAAATCTTCATTTTATCAAATGGTACAAGGTTGAGCTGAGGATTGATCTGCTTAATGTAGTTTTCCGTTCTTTGATAAAGTGGTTTTGGGATGATATCCTGCAGACTTTTAGTATCACGCCTCATCATCAAGGCAGCACTCTTCACTTGAAAGTCTGCATTCATAGGAACCTCAGTACGAACCTCATCACTCTTATCTATGGCAATTTTAAGTGCTTTAGGCAGTATTTGTAACTTGGGGTCACCCAAATGCATTGTCCCAAAAAGATAAAAAGTCTGTTCTCCTTTTTTAACTTCCCATAAAAATGGATTGTCAATACTATCCCTTGAAAAAGATAAGATCGTAAGCGCAAATAAAAGCATAAATAGTTTGAAGATTTTCATGTAATTCCCAAAATTAATTTTTTACAAGTATAGCTAAGTTTAGGACACTTTTTACTCTTTCATTCTTTCGATAACATCAGTCAAAACTATTGCCAATTTTTTATTGAACAAATATTTCTATAAAATTTGTAGCTCATTATTATTCAGTTATAATAAATTATAAATTTTATAGTAAAAGGTCAGCAGTTGAAGTGGTATAACAGTATTAAAGTAAAACTAATTGGTTTCTTTCTTCTTATCAGTCTTCTTTTTCTCATTACGATCATGGCTAGTTTCTCTCTGTTAAAGGAAAGCGTAATAGAAGAAAATGCTATGAAGAAAGCTACACTTGGTACGGCACAAATAGTTTCTGAAGTTAAAAGTACACAAATTAAAATGGAAGAGAGTGTTTTAATACTGGCTTCTATTGCTGCAGAAAAGTATGAGAAAGATCAATTATTTAAAGAAATCATTCATGATATCCTGTCTAAAACACAACAAACAGATATTGTCAGTGGTGGTGTCTGGTTTGAACCTTATACAATAAATTCCGAAAAAGCGAATAAGATTATTTTTTTCAATCGTGACAGAACAGGAAAATTTAATCCTGTTGAAGACTATATGGAAACAAACCCTGACAACTATAGAGATATGGAATTTTATACTATAGCACGGTATTTAAAAGAGGGAGAAATATTTTGGACAAAAGTATATGATGATCCTGTAACACATGTAAGTATGATCACTGTCGTATCCCCCATTTATAAAGACGGAAAGTTTGTAGGGGTTGCAAGTATAGACATAAAGATAGATAATTATGCGAAATATATAGAGGCATTTGATAATAATTATTTTATGCTAGTGGACAGAGCAGGAACTTTTGTTACTAAATCTACGTTAGTTAAAAATCATACTCAAAAAAAGAATATCTATCAAATAGATGATCCCAAATTAGGCAGTATATTAAAATATATTGTGAAAACATTAAATCATTATGAAAAAAAAGCCAAGTACAATTCTAGCTTAGCTAATAAATTGTCTGAGAGTAGTCTAGAAATTGATTTGAAAGATGGACAAAGAATTGCTTCTATTATGAGTAATAGAGAAAAAACCCTAAATAAAAACATAGAAAGTCAAATTCATTTTATAAAAATGGATCCCCTTCTTGGAGAAAAAAGTGTTCTTGCTCTCTTTCACTTTACTGATACAGATTGGGATCTTATTGTAGGAATTTCCGAAGATGAAGTATTGGCACAAACAAATAAAACATATCAAATAATTATTTTTATTACACTCATAATAACGATACTGGCTACAATTTTTGGTTATTTTTTATTAAAAATATTTTTTGTCAAGCCAGTTGAATCTGTTAATAAACAACTGGAAAACAGTATACAAGAAGATGGAAATTATATACTTCTTGAATGTGACGATAAAGGTGAGATCGGTACTTTTGTTCAAAATCTCAATACGAGAACCATATCACTGGAGAATTCACAGAAGAGAGAAGCAGCGGAAATAAAGAAGCGTATAGTGAATGAAAAACTTCTTGTACAACAGTCTAAAATGGCAGCAATGGGTGAAATGATGGATGCTGTAGCACATCAATGGAAGCAACCACTTAATGCGCTGAGTATGTATAGTGAAATTATAAAAAGTGACTTTGAAGATGGCGGTGTTGATCAAAAATATGTGAATCAATTTAAAGATGATATCCAGATTCAAATCAGCCATATGCTCAATACACTTGATGAATTTAGGACTTTTTTCCGTCCAAACAAAGAGGAGCAGGATTTTCAATTAAAGGATGTCATTGATTCTGTTCTGTTTTTAACTAAAGATGAATTTCTTAAAAATAGGATTATGGTTACAATAGAGTCTACGAACCCTATACGCATACATGGATCTGAAAATGAGTTTAAACACCTTATATTGAATATTATTAATAATGCCAAAGATGCGTTTAATGACAATAATATTACGGAAAAAAGAGTTATTGTTATACGAATGATAGATGATCATGAGAGTAAAAGAGTTGAGATCCAAGACAATGCTGGAGGTATTCCGAAACATGTCATAGGTGATATTTTTAAAGCAAATGTCACAACTAAAGAAGAAGGTAAAGGGACGGGTATAGGACTTTATATGAGTATGCAGATAGCACAAAAGCATCATGTAACTCTGTCAGTACAAAATAAAAATGATGGCGCATGTTTTACTATAACTTTTTAAAACTGAATAGCTAAAAGTCATGTAATCTGACCTCACTATATAAAATGTACTATATATGAGGTTTTATAAGGTTAAAACTATTTTTATTATCTTCATATCTATAAGCCAATTCCAACTTCAACATCTCCATAATGTTATGCACAATATAAAGTCCTAAACCCAAGCCCTCACCTTTTCCATGGAAAGGCTTAAAATAGGTTTCTATATTATCTGTAAATTGTAGTCCGTTATTGAGAATGGAAATACCATCTTTGTGGATGACTATCTCTACTTTACTGTCTGGTGCATACTTAATAGCGTTGTCTATAAGATTTTTTAGTGCTAGTGGAAATAAGGTAAAGTCTGTAGAAAGTATTAGCGGAGATTTCTCTGTGATGTTCACCTGTTGTTCTAAATCTTCTTCATCCATGATCATCAGTTCCAAAGCCTGATCAATCAGGTCTTTCGCATTATAGTTTACTAGCTTAAGTTCATAATTTGAACTTAGCATTTGTTCTATCTTTGCAAACTCATTAAGTAAAAGTTCTAAACGATCAAATACGTCCTCATAGCCATTTTTTAGTTTATCTTCTTCTAAAAAAGCATTGAGTATCTTACCTTTTCCTATAGGGGTTTTAAGTTCATGCATAACGGCACGTAAAAAGAGCTGGCGTGAGTCTATGAGAGATTCCAGTTTTCTCAAGGCATCATCAAAGGCATTGGAAACATCTGCAACCTCATCTTTTTTATCACTTTTAAATGACACACTCAAGTCACCCTCTGCGACCTTTTGTATTTTGTTTTGCAACATTTTAAGAGGTTTTAAGCTCCTGGTGAGCCAAACATAGAGTGCGACTAAAAAGAGTAAAGAGAGTATATACCCTAAAAGGAGCTGCCATGGTGGCGTTTGTTCTTTTTTATCTACAAGCAAAAGGTGAAAACGCGGATGATCTAAAGAAAGATACATTTTATGCTTCATTTTGAGTATATTAAACTGACTACGCAGCACTTTTCTTTTTTGAAGTACTTTTGCTTTATTTTTAATATTTTGTTTCTTATCTTCATCCAGGATTAGTCTAAAGCCACTCTCTTTCAAATAAAGTTTTACCGTGCCATCTGTAAAGTCACCCCCGTTATTGTGTCTGATACTTTGTCTAAAGTGTCTATGTAGAAAAAGAGCGGTTTGCATATATCTTTTTTCTATTTTTTGAATATGCTGAGATTTTTGAATGTAAAAAGAAGCAGCAAAAAATGCACTTACAAAAAGTATGGAGACTAAAAAAATAATACGTATCTTGTTATAAATACTCATGACAGCAGCCTGTAGCCTACACCACGCACTGTTTTTAGCTGTATATCTTCTCCCAGTTTCTTTCTAAGACGATTCAAGATAACAGCCAATGAACCGTCTGATCCTTGCTGAAAAACTTCAGAGTCATACAGTATCTGTTCTTTTGATACTGTTGCCCCTCTGTGTTGTATGAGAAGCTTAAGTACTGCGTACTCGGCAGCGGTAAGATCTAAAATAACACTATCTAACAACACTGTCTCTTTCTCTTCATCCAACATTAGCCTATACGTTGGCACTTCAAGTGAGTTGTTTTTTTTATAACGGCGCAGAAGGGAAATAATACGCGCATACATCTCTTGAGGGTCATAAGGCTTAGGAAGATAATCATCTGCACCCAGCTGTAAGCCTATGACTTTGTCAGACAGGTCAGAACGTGCAGAAGAGATAATAATAGGGATGTCATATTTACTCACCACCTCTTTACACACTTCTAGACCGTCCATACCAGGCAAAGTGAGATCGAGTATAAGAAGATCATACTTCTCCACACCCGCACTCAGACCCAGATACGGGTCTTCATAATTGGTGACTTCTATGTTGTACTGTTTGAGGTATGTACTTAAAAGTGACGCGTATTGCGCATCATCTTCTATCATCAATATCTTTGTCATAGGCTATTATAACGATTTTTACTTCTCTTGAAGAAGTTTTGCAAGCTTCACTCTTTGCTCTGCAGTTAAGATATTCATTTTTTGTTCAAACATATTTGCACGCATTTCAATCATCTTTTGACCTCTTTTAGTTGCCATATCCATAAACCCCTGCTTGTCAAATCCTTCGGCGGAGACAAATGTACTCATACCAGACATACCTCGTTTACCATGCTCTGCTCTATTGGCTTTCATTTGTCCACGCATGTCTTTACGCTGTGACTTCATAGCTGTTCTTTGTTCAGATGTAAGATCAAGCTGTTGAAAGATCTTTTTCATTTCATTTTTGTTAGCTCTGTGTTTCTGGTACTTATTTTTTTGACACTTATCTTGTTTATTTGTTTGACACTGCTCATTTTTTTGTCCATTTGAAGGACAAGCATTTGCTGCTACTGTTCCTGCCAATCCTGTTATTGCTACTATCGTTAATACTTTTAATGTTTTCATGTTCAAGCCTTTATAAATTAATTTTTATCTTTCGACATTGGTATTATGAAGGATGAAGTTAAACGGAGTTTTACTGATTTATTAACGAATCTTAACGATATGGTTGAAAAGGTTGAAGTGTTTGGAATGTTGATCAGAAGAAGTATATGGTTAAAACTCTAACCATATACTTGGAGTTTATGTTAAATAGTCTTTATGATTTTGCCACTAAAGTACCACATTGTGCAACAATTTTTGCTTTATGTGCATTAAAAGTCTCTTTATCTGCTTTACTTTTATTCATAGTTTCTTTGTATTTATGTGCATCTCTAATTGATGTTTTACAAAGTACTTTGTTGTCACCCTGAGCCAAGACCTCTCTCATTCTTGTACTTGATGCGACAGTACTACAGTGTGAAACTACTCTATCTTTATAAGAATCAAGTGTAGCTTCCGCATATTTACTGTCATCCATATTTGCTTCATAGTTATGTGCTTTTTTGATAAAAACTTTACATAATCTTTTATCATCGTTTACTGTTGTAAAAGCTTTCATGCTTGTTCCTGATGTGAAACCACTCATTGCGTATGTACTTATAATTGCTAATGTTAATAATATTTTTTTCATTTTTTATCCTTTATGTTTTCTATTTTATTTTTCGTTTTAGTTATAACAAATATTTGTATAACTAATAATAGTATAGCATTATAAGCTTAAAATTATATTAATATCTTATAACTATCATAAGTATATATAATGGTTATGTTTTACAACTTCTATTCTTATTATGTTAAAATAAGCATAGAGTTATAAAGGAAAGGATGGCGAATGCATACCCCGCTACAATTAAAACTAATTCGTTTCTATTTTTCTATAGTCAGTCGTATCTCTCCTTCTTTTGCTGTGCGTTCTTCACATAAACTCTTTCACACTCCGGTAAACTCAAAACGTAAAAACAAAAAAGAGATACAATTATCACCTGCACATAAGTTTGATATACCCCTTTACGATGATATGACCCTCCAAGGATACAGATGGGGAGACAGCAGACATGCTAAAGTACTTTTAGTTCATGGCTGGTCCACCACGTCTAGAAGTATGAGCCATTTTATAGACATACTGCTCAAAAACAATTACCAGGTTATCTCTTATGATGCTTTACGTCATGGTAACTCCAAAGGAGAATTCTCAGACTTGGCAGGTTGGGCCGACTCTGTACAGGCTGCTATGAAACAGATCGGTCCTGTAGAGTGTATCGTTGCACACTCTTTTGGAGGTGCCGCCGTTACTGTAGCTTCTAAATTAGGGTTAGGTACAAAAAAACTGGTCTTTATTGCACCCATTCATGATATATCTGCTGTTGCAGACAATTTTGCCAAACACTTACATATACCTCTAAACATTGTAGAAAGTATGCGTACCTATACCTGGAGTGAAAATGAAAAGAACTTTCATAAATATGGCAATAACTGGAGAGACATTGTTATCTCAGATTTTCATGTCCCCACCCTGCTCATCCATGACAGTGATGACAGAGAGATAGGCTTAGAACATTCAAAGCAGATATGTAAAATGTGGCCTTGGGCTACACTTGTCACCACTCAGGGTTTAGGGCATAGGAAGATCTTAGATGATATAAAGGTGGCAAAAGAGATGTTGAAGTTCATCAATACAAAGGTAGAGAGATAATGAATAAAGTCCTAGTCATCGGCTATGTATGGCCTGAACCAAATTCTTCGGCAGCAGGTAGCCATATGATAAGTATCTTACGCACCTTTAAAGCTCAGGGCTGGCAAGTGGAGTTTTCAACACCAGCACAAAGTTCAGACCATGCTATCGATCTAAACTCTGAAGGCATTACGAGTCAAAGCATAGTCTTAAACAGTGACAGTTTTGATACCTACATCACAGAGTACCAGCCTGATATCGTTTTGTTTGACCGTTTTATGATGGAAGAGCAATTTGGATGGAGAGTAGAGAAGCACTGTCCTTCTGCACTAAAGATACTCGATACCGAAGACTTGCAATGCCTACGTAATGCTCGCCACCAAGCCCATAAAGCAGGACGAGCCATGACACAGGAAGATTTGTACTCAGACATAGCCAAACGTGAGATAGCCGCCATTTTACGTTCTGACATCTCTCTCATCATCTCTTTTTATGAGATGGAATTACTCGTAGAGACTTTTAAAGTAGATGCCTCTTTACTTCATCATCTGCCTTTCATGGTAGACTTGGAGAAGTGCCCAATCCAAACCATATCTTTTACTCAACGTCAACACTTCATGACCATAGGTAACTTTCGTCATGCTCCTAACTGGGATGTGGTCTTGTACCTACAGAAAATATGGCCACTCAGACGCAAACAACTCCCACAAGCAGAACTACACATCTACGGTTCATACCCACCACCCAAAGCCACAGCC
>QMKT01000088.1 GCA_003646505.1 Campylobacterota bacterium | reverse complement strand
TAAGTCTATTTGTATCTGTGCTATGACTGCTTGCTGCTCTTGAGTTAACGTAAAAGGTAAGTGCTCTACAAAAGATTTTATCTCTCCATTCAAGGCTCTTAAAGCAGGGAAATCTGTACGTTTTCCCCGTAACTTTTTTAAATGATTATAAGCTTCGACAAATTTCAGTGTTTTTACAAAGTCTGCTTTGAAACTTCC
The DNA here is from genome assembly GCA_003646505.1 of Campylobacterota bacterium. Classification (GTDB taxonomy): domain Bacteria; phylum Campylobacterota; class Campylobacteria; order Campylobacterales; family Sulfurovaceae; genus Sulfurovum. The sequence goes on along the minus strand of QMKT01000088.1, from coordinate 7,834 downwards.
ATTTTCATACACATCCTCCATACTCTTTGGAAAGTGAATATGCATCAGTATTGCCACTTCTTTGGAGTCTAATCCTTCATTGTAAAGATTTTGTTCAGAGACATACGCTTCTATGAGGGAAAATATCTCACTCTCTTTGAGTATAGTTTTATATTTAGGGGTTATTTTTCCTATTTGTTTGATGGATTTTGGCTGTGACATTTGCAGGTAGCCTTTATATTCTTCCAGCTTACCCTGTATGACATGATTTGACCCCACTTCAAAGAGTTTATGATGGTAAGGTGTCACCCTAAAGAAAGTAGACGATACACGTCTTCCTGAACCTGTCAGATTAAACGTTACACGAAGTTTACCTGAGTAAATACTGGAATCAACCACTTTAGCTTCAAGTGTAGCGATCTTGCCTAATTCCAATGCAGTAGAGAGTGTTGTGTCGTTGTAGGAAGTGGGAATGATCAGTGCCAGATCAAGCAGAGTATGAATTTTGAGTTTTTTGAAAAGTTGTTTGGCTTCTTCCATCATCATCCCTTTTGTTTTAATCATTATACAAAAGTTTGAAAAAGAGTTAAAATAATATGTCATATTGACATATTATTTCTTTTTAGCTACTTCTTCCGATACTTCTTTCTTGGTAACTATACTGAAAGTAATGTCAGATAACTCCGTATGCGCTTTAATGAAACTGTTTACCTCATCCAAAGTTACAGATTCTATCTTTTTTAACTGCTCTTTGGCAAAACCAAGTGGTCTTCCATAGTAGAAGTCACTATATGCACGGTTAAGTCTTTGTGAGAGTGTCTCTGTTCGCAAAGGCTCGCTCCCCAGTAAGAACTTTTTGGTATCATCAAGTTCTTTTTGTGTGATACCCTCTTTTATAAAAGTATCTACCACACTCTGTATCAATGCTTTACTTTCGTCCTGAGTACTAAGTTTTGTTTGCATATACCCGCTTAAATACGAGACAGATTTAGTTCGTCTAAGTGAAGAATAAACCCCATAGGTCAATCCTCGTTTAACACGTATCTCTTCCATCAAACGAGACCCAAAACCTGCCCCACCAAGAAGATACTCCGCAATTTTTGCTTTATACTGGTCTTTTTCTTCATAAGAGTAATCAAAAGGCGCACCAAAATAGATGTAGGCCTGCTGCGTCTCTTCATTGGTTAAGATAACTTCTTTTTTATTCGAAGCTTTTATTTTATCTACCTTTTTTGTTGCTACTTTTGGGAAAAGTGACAAGATCTCTGTAAGATAATTTTGCGCTTCTTTAAAAGTGATGTCACCACCCACAACACCAATAGCATTATTGTAACCCAAATGTGAAGATACAAATGTTTTAATATCACTCAGTGAGATCTCTTTTACAGACTCCAAAGTACCATCGTAAGGTCTTGCCAAGGCTTCACCCTTGAAAAGTGTGGCCCGTAAAGTACTTCCGGCAATATAGTCAAAATCACTCTGTTTTTGTGTAAGCCACCCTATCTTCTGATGTTTGACCTGATCCAATGCCTCTTGCGTGTAATTTGGATCTTTTAAAAGTTCTACCAAACGCTCTACTGCGTATGGAAATTCACTTTTAAGAGAAGAGATTTCCAAGATAAAACTCTCACGGCCTACATGTGCCCAGATATCTACGGCATGTGCATCAAGTTTGGTCGCAAAACCCACAGACCCCTCTTTAGATGTACCTTCATTGAACAGACGTGCTGCCATATCTGCCAAGCCATCTTTGGTATTGCTCAAATGTCCTGCATTTTTAAAAACCAGTTGAATGGAGACAATAGGTATATATTTTCCCTCTTCAAACACAACAGGTATTTTTGTGTCTTTAATCTGTATATCGGTAACCGATGTTGCCATTAAGGCTCCTTGTAATACTAATAATAAAATAAATATTTTTTTCATATATAATCCTGTAGGTTTCTCGTTCCCATGCTCCCGCGTGGGAATGCATACATCAATTCAATAAACCAAAAAACTCTCTTAGCTAAACATACTCAAATATGCATTCCCACGGAAACCGTGGGAACGAGAGTGATTATTTTTTTCATAAACTTGTTTAAAATCTCTCTAAGATCGTATATGCGGTATTACGCTTTGCAGGACTTTCACCCACATCACGTATAAGTTTGATCATTTCATCTTGATTCATCTCATTCTTTGCACCGGCAGCTGAAACTACATTCTCTTCCATCATAGTTGATCCTAGATCATTTGCACCAAACAAAAGCGCCATCTGTCCAATGTAAGAGCCTTGCGTGACCCATGAGCTCTGAATATTTGGAACATTATCCAGGAACAATCTCGCCACGGCTAAGTATCTAAGATACTGATTGGGTGTGGTTTTAGTAATGGTCGGAAGTTCACGTTTAAGCTGTGTGTGGTCACTTTGGTATGACCACATAATAAACGCTCTAAATCCACCGGTTTCATCCTGTAACTGACGTACACAATCCCAATGCTCTACTATCTCACGAATGGTCTCAACCGTACCATACATCATCGTAGCAGTTGACTTGATATCAAGCTTGTGTGCCTGACGATGCACTTCGAGCCACTGATCTTTGTCGTGTTTTTTAGGAGCGATGATGTCACGCACCCTGTCAGAAAGTATCTCTGCACCTGCACCTGGTATGGAAGAGAGTCCTTTGGCTTTTAGACGACGTAATACTTCGGAAACAGTGATTTTGGAACGGTTGGCAATATAGTCTATCTCAATGGAAGAAAATCCATGTATGGTTACCTGGGGGTACTTCTTTGAGATATGTTCAACTAGATCTTCATACCACTCTATCTCTAGTTTTGGATGTACGCCCCCTTGGAAGAGTATCTGTGTTCCACCAATGGCCAAAAGCTCATCTATCTTTTGGTCTATCTCATCAAAGGTCAAGATATAAGCATCTTCTTTCTTCTCATGCGTATAGAAAGCACAAAACTTACAGTCTACCCAACAAATATTCGTATAATTGATGTTTCTGTCAACAACAAAAGTAGTAACACCTTTAGGATGCATCTTTTTTTTACGTGCCAATGCCATCTTTCCCAAAGTTTTTAAATCTGCTTTCTCTATGAGTTCCACAGCTTCATCAATGCTCATACGTTGTGTCATTCTCTCTCCAAACTACTTGTCTTCTTTTCCGATAGCGTCTAATACACCATTTATAAACTGTGGAGATTTCTCGTCTGCCAATGCTTTTGCAAGTTCAACAGCTTCATTAATGATAATAGCTCTATCTGTTTTAGCAATAAGTATTTCATAAGCAGCAAGTCTCATAATCGCTTTTTCAACTTTACCGATACCGGCATAATCCCAGTCTTTTAAATGTGACTGGATCTCTTTATCTAACATTTCAAGATTTTCTATTGTGCCTGAAAACAGTGTATTTGAAAATTCTCTTTGTTTGTTACGGATCTTACCCTCTTCCAGTATCTCATCTGAAAAGTTTGCAATGTTTTCATTACCCAGATCAAAGGCATAAAGTAAACCTACAACAGCCGTACGAGCCTGATGCCTTGTTGCCATTATTCAAGTTCACCATATAGGTTAATAAGTTCAATAAGTCCAACCATCGCTTCTCCACCTTTGTTTCCTGCTTTTGTTCCTGCTCTTTCAATAGCCTGCTCAATACTATCTACGGTTAGTACACCAAACGTAGCTGGTTTTCCATACTTAAGTGTCACTGAAGCCACACCTTTTGTAGCCTCTGCCGAGATATAATCAAAATGAGGTGTAGAACCACGAATCACTGCACCCAAACAACATACAGCATCATACTTTCCAGAAGCCAGTGCTTTATCCAATGCCAAAGGTATTTCAAATGCACCGGGGACTAAAATAAGATCTAGATCATCAGCATTCCCACCATGCCTAGCATATGCATCTACTGCACCTTCAACCAGTCTGTCTGTAATAAAATGGTTAAATCTCCCATTGATAATCGCTACTTTTTTACTCTTGTCTACCTGTAAATTACCTTCTACTGTTGTCATCTATTTCTTCCTTTTATTTTTAATTCATTCATTTTTAATACACTCGTAGGGTCGATTTATAGACCCTACCCAATAATGCTTCTAATAGCATCAATCTGTTTGACCAATGCATCTAATTTTGTCAACTCTATCATATTTGGTCCATCACTCAAAGCGATACTAGGATCAAAGTGTGTTTCAAAAAAGAAGCCATCAACACCCACAGCTGCAGCTGCACGTGAAAGATAAGGCACTAATGCAGAATCGCCACCTGATGTCGCTCCTCCGCTTGCTGGTTGCTGTACAGAGTGCGTAGCATCAAAGACAACTGGTGCAAACTCTCTCATTTGCTTCAACCCTCTCATATCAACGATAAGATTACCATAACCAAAAGTTGAACCACGTTCAGTAAGCCATACATTGTACTTTTTCGCATTTTCATATGAAACTTCGCCATCAAAACCTCTGGTCTTCAGTACTTTAGCCACAGAATGTTCCATCGCTGCGGGTGCTAAGAACTGTCCTTTTTTGATGTTTACCACTGCTGATGTTTTCGCAGCAGCAACAAGTAAGTCTGTTTGCCGACATAAAAAGGCAGGGATCTGCAGCACATCTGCCACTTCAGCAGCTGCTGCTGGCTGTGTGTAGTCATGCACATCTGTTAAGATCTTATACCCAAACTGATCTTTGACTTCCTGAAGCATTTTAAGCCCCTCATCCAGACCTGGACCACGAAAACTGTCCAAACTAGTACGGTTAGCTTTATCAAAACTCGCTTTAAAATAAAAGTCTTTTGTACAATCTTCATGATATACATTTAAAGACTCTGCAATTCTCATTACATTGTCCCTACTCTCTAAAACACAAGGTCCGGCTATAAGTATCATTTTGTTCCTTTTGGAAGGGCCACAAGTAACCCTGACATAATTACCAAGAGTATACCTAAAACTGTCCAAATATCAGGTATAGGATCACCTAACATCACCCCAATAATGACTGCAAAGACAATGTTACTGTAACTAATGGTGCCAACAATCCCTGCCTTTGTAAGCTCATATGCCTTTGTCATCAGTAATTGGGAAATAGTAGCAAAAATACCTACCGCTGTCACATACCCCCACTCTACCCCCTGAGGCATTATAAATTCTGCAAACATCCAGTCAAAATCTTCTGAAACAGTCACATAAGGGGTGACTAGCATTAAAGTAAGCGGGGCTATTGTACCTACACCCATAAAGGACATCACAATGGCACGCGTGTCGTAGTATTTTCGAAGCTCTCTTATCGATGTATATGCCAATGCTGCGCCTATGCCCGAAAAGATACCCAATATGTCATACTTATTAAATGTTCCGCCTTCTGGCTGTGCTACCAATAGGATACCTATAAATCCGATCACTATAGCAAGTAAAGCACTCTTATGTAACTTTTCATTTAAAAAAAGATACGCAAAAATAGCCACAAAAATAGGGGATGTTTTGTTGTATGTCACGGCTTCACCCAGTGGTATATGTGCCATAATGTAAAAATAGGCCAAAAGTGCCGCAAAACCCATAGAACCACGGAACAGTAGTAAAAAAGGTTTCCCTCCTGTTTGTTTCAAAGGTACCTTATAAATAGCAATGCCTACAAGGATAACACCAAAAATATTTCTAAAAAATGTTACCTCAACAGGTGGCAGGACCTGACTCACTACTTTTGCAAATCCACCCATGGCAGCAAATGAAAGTGAAGCAAGTAACATAAAAAGGATACCTCTATCCATATTTTTAATTTTATCTTTCAACTGCGTTCCTGTTTTTTCGCAAGTGTAACATATTTGAGTAAAATACGCATTATGAATAAAACAGAGTTATCTGACGCGTTCTATCTTTGCATCTCCATATAAAAGTACATCTTTGATCACTGACTTTTCTATAAATCCGTCTTTAGCAACTGAAAGCAGGATATCTCCTTTTTTCTTTCGAAAATTGTGTTGGTGTATCAATATTTTGGCATATCGTAGAGCTGAATTTCCCAAATCTTCTTGATACTTAGGAAGTTGTGCCGTGTTGGGAATAGTGATATATGCTTTTCCCTGTTGTTTTTCAAGTCCTACAGACCTAAACAGGTAAGTCTTTCCTTTTTCCTTGTTTTTAATGGCATTATTTAAATTAAAGTACAGGGTTAAAAGGTCATTTCTTGCATAGAATTTTAAGGTTTCTTTTTTATCTTTGACCAATTTACCTTTTTTCCACTCTCTTACCCTCTTGCTTACTTTTTTTAGTTTATGATCAAATTTATACTCTTTAAGAATCCTCTTACTTCTACGGTTTTGTTTGATTGTATAGAGATCACTGACCATAAGTCCATTGACTATATGTCCTTTGGAGATGTGCTGTTCTTCATGATTGTCCAAAATTAATTTTGCAATTCCATGTACTTCCAAATCTGTAACCAGCTCATATCGCTTGGACTTCTTTGTCATTTTTGTCTTAAGCATTGCCACTTTACCAAAAATACCAAACGTCCCGATATAATCAATCTTTGTTACCTGTGCAGAAGAGAAAGTCACTAAACAAATCAATACAATACCTAACATAAAACTTCTACGTATCATCTCATCAAACCTTTATAACTGTTATTATATGAAATTTTACTATAATTCTATGGATAAAACATGAAGGATACTAAAAAAATGCCAACGCAACAAACAATAGAAGATAATACAACGGTTACCCTTAACGTTATAGACGGGTTAGATATGGGTATGAACAGCACTATACAGGAACTTCTTACTCCTCTGTATGAGAAGTTTCCATTTTTAGGCAATACATTTTTAGACATTCCCCTGGCAAATCTTATGGCTGCGACACTTGTTTTTTTACTTTTTATATATTTACGCAAACTCTTTACTACTATTGTCACCGTCATCCTTCACAAACTTGCAAAAAAAACAAAGCATCATTATGATGATAAGATCATTAGCGCACTCAAAGGTCCACTCAGTTTTACCTTTATCATCATAGGAATACATCTTTTTTTCTTACTCATTTTTAGTGAATCTCAAACCATCAAAAATATTTTGAGTACGCTTGTTGTGTATGTGATATTTTGGGCTATACTTTCAATTTTAGAAGCACTTCGCTCTGTCATTTATTCTATTACTGGTAAATTTAATCATGATTTTTCAGTCGAAATGGGAAACTTCATTCTTGCCATTATAAAAATATTCGTTGCAGGGATAGGTTTAGGTGCCATGCTTCAGGTTTGGGGTATTAATGTCACTGCATTGGTTGCTTCATTAGGGATCGGGGGTCTCGCTTTTGCACTTGCTGCAAAAGATACCGCTGCCAACCTCTTTGGCTCTTTTTCACTACTAGCTGACAAATCCATACGTATAGGAGAGTGGATCAAAGTCGCTGGTGTGGAAGGAACAGTAGAGACTATAGGCATGCGAACCACAAAGATACGTTCTTTTCAAAAATCGCTCATCACCGTTCCAAATCATATCGTGGCAAATAATCCCATAGAAAACTTTTCACGCAGAGGTATCAGACGTATTAAAATGCGTATAGGTTTGACGTATAGTACAGATGGTGAAACAATGAATACTATCGTACAAGAAATTAAAAAAATGTTACAAGAGCATACAAATATTTCTCAAACAGATACTTTACTTGTCAACTTTGAATCTTTTGGAGATTCTGCTTTAAATATCTTTATCTATACATTCACAAGGACAGCTAACTGGGCACATTATCTTGATATACGTGAAGATATACACTTAAAGATCATGAAGATCGTTGAAGAAAATGGTTCTTCTTTTGCTTTTCCTTCACAATCACTTTATGTAGAGCAGATGCCAGAGTCACATAGTGCGTAG
>QMKT01000087.1 GCA_003646505.1 Campylobacterota bacterium | reverse complement strand
ATGAAGAGTCCGAAGAATCTTAGTGCTACAATAAGACTAAGTGGCATGATTTGTTTAATCATAGGTATACCTTTAATTAGATAAAATTTGTCCTATTATATATCAATAAGGTTAAGAATTAATGAAATTGGTTTTAGCAACTGGGAACAAGGGTAAATTACGTGAATTTAAACAGATGTGTGAAGATGAAGTAGTACCTTTTTCTGACCTTCTAGGTGAATTTGAGATAATTGAAGATGGGGATACTTTTGCCGCTAATGCACTTATCAAAGCACGCACTATTTATGAAAAATTAGATGAAGAGTATCTTGTTATATCAGATGACAGTGGTATTTCACTTCCTGTTTTGGATGGTGCACCGGGGATATACTCTGCTAGATATGCGGGAGTTGGTGTAACAGATAAAGATAATCTTTATAAACTTATAGAAGCAGTTAAAGAAAAAGGTTTGAAGTCAACACCGGCGTATTACACAGCTGCCATTGCCATAGTCTCAAAGTATGGGGAGTATGTGGTGCATGGTTGGATGCATGGAGATGCGATAGCTGAAGCTAAAGGGGACAAAGGGTTTGGATATGACCCGATGTTCATCCCTGCGGGGCTTGATAAAACACTTGGTGAGTTAGATGATGATGTGAAGAGTAAGATTTCGCATCGTGGAAAGGCACTTGAATTGGCGAAGCCGATTATTTGGATGTTGAAAAGTAAATAGCAAAAGTCTTGTAGCGTGGGTTTTCTAACCCACGATGAACGAAGTGAAATATAAATATCAATTGTAAACAATTGTTCGTGGGTTAGAAAACCCACGCTACAGTTTTGAAACAGAAAAGAGAATAAATGAAAACAGAACAATTTATGAACGACCTACAAGTAATCTATGATGAGTTACAACATAGACAAGATAGTCTAAACAAGTATTATGAACTGCTTGATGAGAGTAAAACACATGAGCGTGCAAATGTAGTGGTAGATGCTTTTTTAAAGTTACTTGATATCCCTAGAGATAAAGACTCTGAGATGGCGGCACTTACGCGTATAGTGAATTTGCGTGAAGATGCTTTGGAGCAAGTGTTAGAGAAGGGGGGTGCGTCTAAAAAAGAGATAGCTATGAAAAAAGAGCTGGCGTATGGGTTTGCGAGTACGATGCATATTACCCGTCATGAAGCATTTATAGGGTGGGTAGAAGAGCATAAGCTTTTGACACCTTTTTACCGTTCTCTCATAATTGGTGTACATTTTGTAGGTATTCGTCTGAGTGAGTGGCAGAGTCATTGGAATGAACATATTATATATACAGTCAATCTTGAGTTAAGTGAGATGTTCAATGGAGACGATGCCAAAGTCTTTGAGATGTTGCAAGGCGAGTCACTTCTGGATAAAGATGCAAGTGGTTGTGTGGGGGACAGATGTTACTCTGTTCTTAAAAAAGAAGATACAAGGTATAAATCAGTAGCGTATGTTGAAGCATTTCCTAAAGAGGCAGAAGGAGTAATAACTGCACTCGAACAAGTTGTAGCACTGCTAAGTCAACATGAAGATGATGTGTTTAATCAAAAAACAGAATGGATAGCCTATTTTGCAGCCATTAAAGAGGCATTTGCACATACTGTACCAGATGAACTCATAAGTAAATGGGCTGAGGTAGATAGAAAATGGATGGCAGTAACAACACCACTTCAAGTTGGACATCCTTTGGAATACTATGAAGACCATTACAGAAAAGCCGTAGCTTTAGAGTGGGATCTGCGTATCGTTAACCCTAAACTTCAAGAAGGCTCTCCAACCAGAGAGAATATTAAAAACTTTGCTTCTCAAATGGCAGAAGGATTTGGTACTGATGCACAAAAGACGATGGCTAAAAATATAACCCAGGTAGATGAAACACAGCTTTACATAGGTCAGCCTATACTTTACTACGCAGCAGAATTTAACGGGCTCTTTTCAGCGCAAGTGGTACCAAATGATGAGCAGGTTTCAGCTGAGTTAGGCAAAAAGATCTTTGCCTATGCAGACTTTGTGATGGAATCTAAAAAGTCCAAACCTATTATGAAACTAAGTGTTGAAACGATGGGTGAAGATTTTGTAAAAGCACAAAGAGAACTTATAGATACGGATCCCAAACTCTGGCAAGAGATCTATGACATCTCAACAGTTGGGCATGAATATGGGCACATCTTGTGGATAGACTCAGATACCGAGACCAAGATGAATGGCACAGGGCAGTTTAAGAACATTGAAGAGTTTAAAGCGACATCAGGTGGGCTCATGGCATTTTTCCATAATGAACGTGAAGCACTTAAAAAACATATTGTAGATGATGTAGTAGGGCGTGCAGTTGGTCTTATGGCTTGGAGAGAAGTGGGAGAAGTGTTGCCATACTATTGTGAAGGGTTGATTCATTTAGATATTTTATTTAACTCAGGTGTCATCACTTATGATGGAAAAATCCAGATAGATTACAGTCAATATGATGCCATGAAAGAAAGATATCAGGAAGCCTATAAAAATTTGGTAGAAAATTATTTGAAAAAAGTGGATGCGCAGAACTATTTGAGTAGATATGCTGTAAAAAATGATGGATTCTATTTGCCAAAGAATGAAAACATAAAATCTTTTGTAGAACATTATTATGCGAGATATAAGGAGATAGGCCAACAAACTATTACTTTGAATTAAGACAAAAATAATGAGAGAGCACAGGTTCTTTTATAAAAATTTACCAATGAGGGACAGAACATATTTTTTTGTAGAAAAATTGTCAAAAAAGTTGTAAAGTTAAGCAAAGAGAGAGTATCTTAAAACTCAAATAAATTTTACCCAAGAGGAACAATAATGGCACAACTTTTTTCAGACGAATGGATAAACGCACTTAAAGATGCATGGAACGAAGATCCGGAAGTTTCAGACAAATTAGCAGAGATCAACTTCTCTTCCGTGATCACTTGTGGATTTAAAGATGACGATAAGCCTTTATGTGTGTTTGTAGTAGAAAACGGCAAAGCAGTTTCTGCAGGACTTTACAATGGAGAGAAAGCAGACTGGGACATGAGAGCGACAGAAGATAATTGGGCTAAATGGATTAAAAAACCACTTACAATGACATCCATGGGAATGGCATTTGCTACAGGAAAATTGAAGTTTGTTAGGGGTGATTTTAAAGCAATGATCAAAAATCCGTCAATGGCAGTACCCTTTGTAAAAAGTTTTGGATTAATGGCTAAAATATAGTCTAACCCCACACATATACGGGGCAGATATCTTATCTGCCCTTTTGAAAATACTTTCTAAAATCTCTCTCATCATTTTCTAACCTCATATTGGATATAATCCACGTAATTATGCCGTCTTCATGATGGTAATCATGAGGATTTATATGCTACTTTTTACACCAGGCCCTACGCCCGTACCAGAATCAGTACGTCAAGCGATGGCCACACCTACACTGCATCACAGAACACCGGAATTTGAAGCTATTTTTAAAGAGACTAGAGATCTTCTATTTAAACTTTTTGCTACCGATGAAGTGATTATACTTGCATCATCTGGCACGGGAGCTATGGAAGCTGCAGTGACTAACCTTTGTCATGACACTTTACTTTCAGTAAACTCTGGGAAGTTTGGTGAGCGTTTTGGTAAGATTGCTTTGGCTTCAGGACTTAAAAACGTTGAGATTAAACACGAGTGGGATACACCTGCCTCTGTAGAAGAATTGGTTGAGGCTGTAAAAGCAAACCCAAGCATTGATGCCTTGGCTATTCAAGTCTCAGAATCTGCTGGTGGTCTTCGTCATCCAGTTGAGGAGATAGCGGCGGCAGTTAAAGCGATTAACCCAAGCATTATGATTATTGCAGATGGTATTACGGCTGTGGGTGTTGAACGTATAGACGTTGAGAATATTGATTGTCTCATCGCAGGAAGTCAAAAAGCATTGATGTTACCACCAGGTTTAGCGATACTTGGGCTTAGTAATGAAGCCATTAAAAAGACAGGAGAAGGGAAAGGGTATTACCTTAACTTAGCATCTGAGATAAAGAAACAGAAACAAAACACTACGGCTTATACAGCTGCTACTACGCTCATCATCGGGCTTCGTGCAGTACTTCAAGAGATTGAATCATATGCCGATGGTGCAGGAGTAGGTAAACTTTTTTGTGATACTGCACGACGTGCCAAAGCGACACACTTGGCACTGGAAGCACTGGGGTTACATATATACCCAAAAACACCAGCAAAGTCTATGGTGACGATTGATGATAAAAATGCGAAAGAGATACGTGATCTGCTCAAAACAGATTTTGGTGTCAATGTCGCAGGCGGACAAGATCACCTTAAAGGTAAGATCTTCCGTATTAATCAAATGGGACTGATAGAGACATATGAGACGGTATGGGTAGTCAATGCAGTTGAATTAGCATTGGCTAAATTAGGACGTAGAGATTTTGACGGTACTGCGTCGCGTATCTTTAATGAAGAATACTTTAAATCAATGTTGAAAAAAGAAGAAAAATAATGATATTTGAACATGAAATCCCTTCGGGGTCAAAACTTTATTTTGGTGAATCTGCCAAAGTAAAAAGAGAGATAGAATTTATCTCAGCGGAACTGCTTGAGAATATCGGTTTTGAAGAGATCGTTACACCACTTTTCTCTTACCATCAGCGTGAGTGCTTTGACTCTTCCAAGTCATTGGTACGTCTCAATGATGAAGAGAACAATGAAGTGACTTTGCGTGCAGACTCGACTATAGATGTTGTACGTATCGTTACAAAAAGACTTGGACGTTCTACAGAGTCTAAGAAGTGGTTTTACATTCAGCCAACGGTGACATTCCCAACACATGAGCAGTACCAAATAGGTGCTGAAGTGTTAGGAGGTTCTTTTGAAGAGGTATCAAAAACAACAACGATGCTTTTATCTGAGATGGGTGCAGAGCCGGTGATGCAGATATCAAATATCGCCATCCCGCATCTTCTCAATGAAAAATATGCTGTCTCACTTGATGTGTTGAAGTCTATGCATATTGAAGCGATCATGGCAGCGGAACTCTCTTGGATAGAACAACTTGTACGTATTAACTCTGTGGATGACCTGAATGATCTTTCAGCATTCCCGGCAGATATCAAGGATGAACTTGAGAAGATAAAAGAAGCAGCACAAAATGTAGATTATGCAAAAATGGTTGTTTCGCCACTTTACTATGCAAAGATGAGATATTATGACTCTTTGACATTTAGAATGTTTGAAGGTAACAGCCTTTTGGCAATGGGCGGTATCTATAGTATAGACGGTATTGAAGCAGCAGGGTTTGCACTCTATACAGATGAGTGTGTGTCTAACAAAATGAATAAGGGTAACTAGATGAGTAAAGCAGATTTAATTGTAGGTCTCCAGTGGGGAGATGAAGGTAAAGGGAAAATTGTTGACCATATGGCACAAACACATGATTATGTGTGCCGTTTTGCAGGTGGACACAATGCGGGACATACGATCGTCATCGACGGTAAAAAATATGCATTACACCTTATCCCCTCTGGTGTACTGAACCCCTCCGCAAAAAACATAGTGGGAAATGGTGTGGTACTTTCACCAAAAGACTTCATCAAAGAGATGGTACAGTTTGACAATTTGGATGGAAGACTTTTCCTTTCAGACAAAGCACATGTACTTTTACCTTATCATGCTCTCATTGATCAAGCGAAAGAGCGTCTAAAAGGTGATAATGCCATCGGTACAACAGGTAAAGGAATAGGGCCTGCTTATGGAGATAAAATTGCTAGAGTAGGACATAGACTGGGTGAACTGCTTAATCCTGAAAAACTTACGGCTAAGATCGTAGCTTATTTTGAAATGAATAAGCCTGTATTTGATGCTATAGGGGTTGATGCACCTGTAGAATCTGAGCTTTTATCAGAACTGCAAGGGTACAAAGATGTACTCGGAAAGCATATTACTGATACAACACAGTTGATGTGGAAGATCATGGATGAGGATAAGAAGATACTTTTAGAAGGAGCACAAGGTACAATGCTTGACATTGACCACGGTACATACCCTTATGTGACTTCTTCAACAACAGTCTCTGCCGGGGCATGTTCAGGTCTTGGGATCAACCCAAAAGATATTGGTAAAGTGACGGGTATTGCCAAAGCATACTGTACAAGAGTAGGTAATGGACCTTTTCCAAGTGAAGACTTTGGGGTAGAGGGTGACACACTGCGTAAAAATGGACATGAATTTGGTACAACCACTGGACGTCCAAGAAGATGTGGTTGGTTTGATGCTGTAGCAATGCGTCACGCTGTACGTGTGAATGGGGTAGACCAAGTATCACTCATGAAGCTTGATGTACTTGATGGCTTTGATGAAGTAAAAGTATGTGTAGCATACGAGGTAGATGGTAAAGAGATAAACTATGTACCTTATGAACTTGAAGATGCAACACCTATTTATAAATCTTTCCCAGGTTGGGATAAAACAGAAGGAGTAAGAGACTTTGATGATTTGCCTGATACGGCAAAATCATACATCAAGGCACTTGAAGAGATGGTAGGGACAAGGATGGGGATCATTTCCACAAGTCCAGAGCGTGAAGATACAATAATACGATAAAATAGCACTAGTGCTATGAGTTTCCTGCTGAAGGAAACATAGCGTTAGCAATCATCTATGAAGATAGATGACAGTCATTTGGGCTTTGCTCAAATGACGGTCAATTAAATGAAAAAGGGGTAGCAATGAGATTAAAACCACAACAAACAGGATATGTAGCCATAAAAATCGGAATTGATTTAGCCAATGCACCTTTTATTACCATGCCAAAAGGTAGAGAAGCTGTTGTTGAAGCAGCGAAAAAGATCATAGATGAAAATCTTGCAAAAGAGCATGCACTTGATGAAATAGTTAAAAAGATATTAGATGAGAATTATGATGAAATAGAGTTTCAGCATGCAGATGAGAGACAACTCTTTTTTATGATCAAAAAGAAAATGGCTGCCGAACATGGTGTGATCATGAATTATGATGACAGATATAATGATCTGGCGCACCTTATTTTGGATGAACTGTATGAAAATTATCTTGCAGAATATACAGTCAATGAAAATCAGGTGAAGAATGTTATTTTTAAATCATTTAAAGCCTTTTCCGATGCTTATGATGAGATAGATGATATTGTGTATGCAAAGATCAGAGGTATGGAAAAAGAAGTGATCCCCGGTTCTCAGGATTATGAACTGCTTTATGAAAGATTTTATCAAGAAGAACTTTCAAAAAGAGGTATGCTGTAATGAGTAAAGTATCACTCTATTTTGAAAATGGATTGCTGCTTGAAGCCAAAAGTTTTGGTGCAGAGGGTACCTCTGTTGGAGAGATCGTTTTTAACACTTCTCTAACAGGATATCAAGAGATCGTCACAGATCCTTCGTATGCAGGTCAGTTTGTGACTTTTACCATGCCTGAGATCGGAAATGTAGGATGTAACGCACAAGACATGGAAAGCAAAGGTGCCCACTGTAAAGGTATCATTGTTCGTTCTTATCAGGACCGCCCTTCTAATTTTAGATGTGAAGAGACACTTGCTGCATTGTTGGTAAAAAATAATGTAATGGGTATTACGGAGATCGATACACGTTTTATTACAAAAATGTTAAGAGAAGAGGGTGCCATGATGATGGTGGCTTCAAGTGAGATACACGATAAAGATGCACTTAAAAAAATCTTGGAGACTTCTCCTCGTATTGAAGAGGTGAATTATATTGAAGAAGTGAGCACTAAAGAGTCTTATGTGCATACCCAAGCACGCTACAGTACAGATACTTTCATGTATGAAACACCCAAAACAACGAAGAAAATTATAGCACTTGATTTTGGTATCAAAAAAAATATTTTAAATGAACTTACCCATGCAGGCATGGAAGTGACTGTTGTGCCTAACTCCATGTCTGCTGAAGATATCATAAGCAAGATAGATAGTAAAGAGATCGATGGTGTATTTTTATCAAATGGTCCTGGAGATCCGCTAATCTTAAAAGAAGAACAAGAGAAGATCAAAAAACTCATTGCACATAAAGTGCCACTTTTTGGTATTTGTCTTGGACACCAGTT
>QMKT01000086.1 GCA_003646505.1 Campylobacterota bacterium | reverse complement strand
GAGTGAACCCAGATACTTATATGAATTCAACATAAGTTCTTTTGCCGATACTCCCGCTTGTGCTTGGGTTTTTTTGCCTGACTCTGTAACAGCAGCTGTGACATCCTCTGCAGCACTGAGATTCATACTTGTTGAGAGAAGTACGGCACCTGTGATACCAAGGAGTTTTTTATATATGTACATTTTTCCATCCTTTTGTTTATTGTGAGATTTAAGCCCTATATTGATGACAATTATGAAGCTTTACCTCTATTGTAGTGAAACAATCTATCAAAATTCTATCATTTTGGATAAAAGTATCTAGGGTTATTAGAGGTGCCCTTTATTCAAAATAAGTATGATATGATTCTTGCTATGCGAACACTAACTATTTTAACCTTGTTTCTGTTTTGGTCCTCATCTGCTTTGGCACAGACACTGCTTGTTGGCAGTCAGAATGAGTATAATCTTCTTCCTCATGCTTCTTTATTTCATGACAGTTCTCAAAAAATGACACTTGACGAGGTGCAAAAAGAATCATGGACAGATATTAGCGTTGAAGAACTTGCTTTTCCTGTTTCTGCTACGGCACATTGGCTCAAGTATGACATTGAAAATAACAGCACTACCCCAAAATCTTATTATCTTGAGTATGATATTAGTAACATTCACTTTTTAGATGTGTATATTTTACAAAAAGGGGTTGTTTTACAACAGTATCTGACCGGATCACATAGACCTTTGGAGAATCGTGCACTTATCTATCATTCCTACCTTTTTCCTTTAACACTTAAGGCAGGAGAGAGAAAAGAGATTTATATTCGTATTAAACATCTTTACTCTGCTATATCTGCAAACATGAGTCTAAAAGAACAAACACCCTTTCTGCTGGATGACTATGCCAAAAATGTATGGCAGGGTGTTTTCTTTGGTGTAATGATCGTAATGTTCTTCTATAACCTTGTACTCTATCTGATGACACGGTACAGACCCTACCTTGCCTATATCTTATACCTTGGAAGTTTTGGAACATGGATCTCTTTGCACATGGGGTATGGTATATACCTGTTTGACTTTATCCCCGTGGGTATGTACCGTTATTTTGAAATCTCTATCGCTATATGGTTTACTGTATTTATCATCTGGTTTATTACAGGGGTACTTGATCTTAAAAATATAATGCCAAAATCCTATAAAATGTTTCAAGCTATTGCACTGTTTTTTATTCTTTCGTGGGCAAACATTATTGTATTCTTATTTTTAGATATTGATGAGTATTATGTGTACCCTAGTCTACTGTTCTTTATCAACTTTTTAGTGATGAATATTTGTATTGTTGTCATCTCTGCTATGTTGACAAAAAAAGGAAATAAAACGGCGTTCTATATATTACTTGCATGGATGTTTTTTGTCTCATCTATGGTGATACTAGGACTCTCTCTCACCAATGTCATTCCACCTTATACTTGGATCATGCCTTATATGCAGGTAACAATGGTGATAGAAACTGTGATGCTTTCTTTGGTTTTAGGTGACCGTTATCGTCAGCAGGAACAGCTTCTACGACAGCAGTCTCGTCTTGCTTCCATGGGTTCGATGATAGAGAACATCGCACATCAATGGAGACAACCTCTCTCAGAGATAAATGCTGATCTTTTGGCACTTGAAATGCACATAGAAGACGATGATAAAGAGAACATTAAAAAGCGTATGCAGATCATAGAAGAGAAAACGCAAATGATGTCTGAGACCATCGATGACTTTCAGAACTTTTATATGAAAGATAAATCAAAAGAGACGTTTGATCTTGAAAAACTGATACAAAAGAGTATGCATCTACTAGAAAACAGAATGGTAGGTTATCATATACAATGTAAGATTCATACAAAAGAGACTTGTACGCTTTATGGTGTAGAAAATGAGTACCTGCAAGTACTCTTAGCCATTTTAAATAATGCCATCGATGCACTCAAAAAGAATGATAGTGAAGATAGAAAACTAGATATTTTTCTTTCAAAAAAGGAGAAAGATACAGTGCTTGAAATCAAAAATAACGGTAAGCAGATCGAAGCACATGATATGATGAGAATTTTTGAACCTTACTACACTACTAAAAAGAGTGATTATCAAAATGGTATAGGTCTTTTTATGTCAAAGAGAATCATAGAAGAGAGTTTTCATGGTTCCTTGGTGATAAAGAATGTATCTGAAGGTGTGAATGTGATGATAAAGGTTGCATATGTTTGATTTGAAGATACTTTATGCAGAAGACAATGAAAAGATACGTGATTCCTATGCACTGGTTTTAAAACGTTATTTTAAAGAAGTCATCGAAGCGTGTGACGGTAAAGAAGCCCTTGAGCTCTACAGATCACATAAGCCAGACATTGTACTTACCGATATCAATATGCCTGAGCTTGATGGCCTGGAACTGATCCGCATCATACGACAGGATGACAAAACCACAAAGATCATAGTATTAAGTGCCTATTCTGATCAGGAAAAACTCTTGAAGGCAATTCCTCTTGGACTTTTTGCTTACCTTGTTAAACCCATAAAAGGGGATGATTTAAAGAAAGTACTGACGGATGTCGCTTCTCATGTAGAAGAGTCTGAACAGTTAAAACTTACTAACGGGTATGTCTTTGACATTAATGCACGTAAACTCTTTAATGGATCAAAAGAAGTAGAACTTACCACGCAAGAATTTACGATAGTTGATATATTGGCAGACAATCAACCTAATCCTGTTTCATTAGAGTTGATCTCTTTTTCTCTCTGGGATGACAATCATGATGAGAATAAATCTAAGATCCAAAATATCATCAAAAGGTTACGAAAAAAAGTACCAGATCTTATAGAGTCTGTATATGGGTTTGGGTATAAAATTAAATAAAATAGTAAAGAGTTTATCTTTTTTTTTAGAAATAACTAAATATATTTCTATTTTTACGGTTTTCGGATAGACAAAATCACTTTATCCTGTTATAGTATTTAAGAGCTTATTTATAAAATGATAGAATTTTGATAGATTATTTTGTTATGCTAGGAAGCAATCTATCAATAATATTGAAAATGTCATACCTATGACATTTCACTATCATATAATAGGAATCAAACAAATCTTAATTAACAAGGAAAAAAGATGAAAAAAATTACACTTTCTTTGGTGTCAGTCTTGGCATTAAGTGGATTAGTCTATGCAGGTGGTGATATTGCACCTGTGATGGAAGAAGAACAGATAGTTGTAGAGAGAAGTCCATTCTATCTAGGTTTTGGTATAGGAGGGGCTGAACTCAACGTTGATGCAACAAATGAACAGTTCACATCAACAGCATTGATGCTTCAGGCTGGGTACCAGTACAACGAATATGTAGCTATTGAAGGTAGATACTCATTTGGTTTTAGTACCGATTATGACCAGGGGACTACAACAGGTTTGGCAACATATGGTGATATATCAAGCTGGGGCATCTACTTGAAACCGATGTATCCTATCGGAGATTTCAGTATCTATGGATTACTTGGTTATGGTGGTGTCATGCTTAGCGATATTAGAAACGGTGATGCATATGAAAATGGGTTCCAGTATGGTCTTGGTGCTTCTTACAATATCACAGAGACAGTTTCTATCTTTGCAGATTATGTCTGGCTGTATGATGATACAGGGCTTGACTACGTTGCCATAAGCAATGATGTAGATGCTAACGTATGGACACTGGGTGTCTCTTATAAATTTTAAAGGAAAATAGATGAAATTATCAATATTTAAAACTTTGTTTCTTGCCTTGTCTACTGTGATGATGTTAGGTTTGAGTGGTTGTGGTACAAGTGGTGATCCTATAGATGATGGGATAGGTGGTGGAGGACTTGTTGCAGTAGTTGTTACTCCCGCCAATACTTATGTTCTTGTAGGTGAGAGTGAACAGTTTGTGGCAACAGCTGTATTTAGTGATGGGACAACAGAAGATGTAACATCAACTGCGACCTGGAATATTTCAGATACAACTATTGCTGTTATAAATCAAACAGGAATTGCTACCGGTGTCAGTGTTGGAAGTGTTACTCTTACTGCTACTTATTTAGTAGATGGTGTTGATCAGACAGGTGTTGCAGGACTGGATGTTCTAACAACTGCTCCAACACTAAAATCCTTTGAAACTGATGGTTCTGATGTCGTTTCAGTAGCTCTTAAGACACAAGTAAATGCAGTGGCTACACTCAGTGATGATACTGTGTATACAGTAAACGATAAAGTAAACTGGACTTCATCAGCGCCTGCAACTGCTACAGTAGATGCTACAGGGCTGGTAACAGGTCTTGTTGAAGGTCCTGTGACTATCACTGCTACAGCAAAAAATGATAATAGTATAGTTGATACTCATGCAATGACAGTGACATGGGCGACATTGGTTTCCATTCAGATAGAGCGTGGTTACAATGAAGCTACTCCTCAGCCAATTACTACATTGGATGTAGAAATTGATACTGAAGAATATATAACGGCATGGGGTATCTACTCAGATGGTTCACGTCATTATATTAATCCAGATGCTTTCTGGTGGTCTTCTGATCAGCAAATTGCTAGTATTAACTATATTAAATCTTCTTACGTATACGGACGTGATTTAGGTACAGCAACGATCACTGCTTATTATGGAGGATTAGAAGCCTCTATTGAAGTTACTGTAGTAAATAGTGGGCCTACGCTTACTGCAATCACATTAAAATTAACTGATGGTACTATTGTATCAGGTGGAAGTGTTGATCCTATACCTGCAGGCTTTAAAACATGGGTAACTGCTTATGGTACATACTCTGATGGTACTACAGATGTTGATATTAACAGAAATGTAGCATACTCATCATCTGACAATAACATTGCTTATGTTATTGATGAAATTGATTCAAATATACGTGGACGGTCTGAAGGTTCTGCAATAATAACTGCTGAATGGCAAGGGGTAAGTGCCTCTGTTATTGCACCTGTTATTGGGCTTACGTCTATTATTATAAAAACAGGTGAAGGCGCGACTAATCCAGCACCTAATACAGTTATAGATATTGATAACCCTTTAACTATGCAAACAGGACTTTTAAATAAGGTTCATATAACAGCACACGGAATGTATACAGATAATATAGAAAGATACATTAATACAGCAGTATTTTGGAAATCTGATAATAATGATATAGCAAGTATGTCATTGTTGCAATTAGATTCATGGGTCACAGGTAAAACAGTAGGAACAACTCAAGTTTCTGCAACACTTGGAGATACGGAAGGTAGCGCAACAGTTATTGTTGAATAAGTAAAACTTTCAATGCATTTCCACGTTCACATGGGAATGCATACTTCAAATTAAATACAAAATTTCCAAGATACATTTTAAAGCTCTCTGTTGCCTAAAGATTCTATGAATGTACAGGTTGATCAGAGAGTTCTCTTTCTCTTTTTTAAAGAGATTGATAGATTTATACTGCATTGATAGTATTTTGATAGTTTTGTTCGTTAAAATGGTTATATGAAAACCATATTATTACCTTTAAAAACCACATTTCTTTTCTCTTCTATTTTAGCAACAGCGTTAAGTGCGGAATCAACAGTCAGCTCAGATCATGGAGATCTACCTCCTAACAGTGTTGAAAGAACCATCATAGAAAATGAAAGAGAGGTTACTCCATTTTTTAGACTTGAGTCAGTTGATGCATTTTTCAAACCTTATGATGACTGGAAAACTTCTCTGCAAACAGAGCATCATCTAAAGCTCAGCGGGGATTATCAAAGTGAATACTTGCATGCCGATCCAAGTAATACAGATAAGGATGCTTTTTCTGGAGTATTAAGACTTTATGGCTCATACACAGCATATAATGCTGACTCTGCAAACTCTGGTACACTCATATTTAAAGTTGAGAATCGTCATGCGTATGGAGACTATCATACTGCACAAAATTATGGTTTTGCAGCAGGGTACTATGGCATTGGCGGTACACTTTTTGGAGAACTTAGTGGTTCTGGTTGGGGTCTGACCAACTTCTTTTGGAAACAGCAGCTGCGTGAGGGGAAAAGTAATTTTATAGTTGGTGTCATTGACCCGACAGATTACCTTGGTATCTATGGTATGTCCAACCCTATGACCTCATTTCTAAACCTTTCATTCTTAATTGATCCTACGATGTTTTTACCAAATCAAGGTCTAGGACTTGCTGGTGCAACGATGATCGGAGAAAACTTCTATGCCATTGCCAACATCATAGATGCCAATGCAGATGCACAGGAGTTAGGTTTTGACACACTTGGTGAGGGTGAATTTTTCACCTCTTTTGAGCTTGGATGGACTACGGAACAAAGTCGTGTTTATTTTGACAACATACACCTGACTCTATGGCATGTTGATGAACATTCTAAGTTTAATGCCTCTCCCGAAGGTTGGGGTGCAAACTTTTCTGCTTCCTGGCTCATAGAGAATAGTTGGATGCCATATCTTCGTGGAGGTTACTCAAAAGGTGCGGCAGGACTCATGCAAAAGAGTTTAAGTGCCGGGTTTGGTTATAACATGGGAGGTACAACAGACTTACTAGGTTTTGGTATTAACTGGTCTGACCCTGCTGATGATGCACTTCGAGAGCAAGTTACGGCAGAACTTTTTTATCGTATTCAGGTCGCAAAAAGTATTGCTATCACACCAGATATCCAATATTTTAAAAACCCTTCACTCAACCCGACAGAATCCAGTATGGTTCAGCTAGGTTTAAGAGCAAGATTTGCATTTTAAAACACATATAAAAGGAAAAGAATGAAAAAAATAACTAAAAAAATCATCGGTTCTGCTGCTTTAGCAGTAGCATTACTTGGTGCAACAGCACAGGCAAGTGTAGAAAGTAAATTATGGCCGGCAACAGATAAGGGAAAAAAGATTGTAAAAGATGCCATTGTCATTGACTTTTATGCCCCTCCTTTTGGCATAGGATGGAATAAAGACCACCAGCTTCATGACTATATGGAACGCGCATTAGATGCGGGTATTACGGGTGCATCTATTACACTTTCTCCTACTTATTTTACCTTTGCACAACATTTAGCAGAGCATAAAATATGGGTAAACACCATGCTGCAAAAATCTGAGAATTTCCTTTTTGTGCATTCTGTAGAAGACATAGAAAAAGCACATAAAGAAGGTAAATATGCTGTTATCTGGAACAGTCAAACAAGCTCTATACTTGATGGAGACATCTCAAAAGTAGCTATTATGCGTGCGATGGGACTGTCAAGTATGCAACTCGTGTACAATGGAACATACAGATCAGGTGATGGATGTATATCATATTTAAATGGTGTAGACCGAGGCTTAACACCTTGGGGAAAACTGCTTATTGATGAGCTGGTGAAGCATGGAATTATTGTTGATCTTTCTCATACAGGGCGTAATACGACAAAAGATATTACTGCGTATATGATGGAGAAACATAAAGGTGTACCGGTTATCTATTCTCATTCTCTTCCAGCAGGTCTTTATGCTGAGGAACCAAAGCGTACAGCCAAAGGATGTTATAGAAATATCACTGATGAACAGGCTAAGAGAGCAGCAGCAACGGGTGGTGTTGTGAGTCCGACATTTACAGAATGGATGATGGATGGTGTTTGGCCAGAAGACATTACCCCACAACAAGCAGCAGATATGATAGATTATTATGTGAAGCTCATCGGTGTAGATCATGTAGGTATCGCTACCGATGATATGTTTACACTTGAACTCGTTGCGGCATTTGCAAAGGCAAACCCTGACGCGTATGATGATGGTGGGTATATGAACAATGCATTTGCACAAGGAGCAGCAGGTTGTGGAGAATTGGCAAAGATCCTTCCAGCAGTCACCGATGAACTTCTCAAAAGAGGATACTCAGAAGAAGACATTAAAAAAGTGTATGGTGGCAACATGATGCGTGTGTATAAGCAAGTTTGGAAATAAAAATAGATTGGAACGCTTTAAAAAGCGTTCTTATGTGTTTTTAAATTTATACTATAAAGGAAAAAAATGAAAAAAATGACTCAAAAGATCATCGGTTCTGCTGTTTTAGCTCTGTCATTACTAGGTGCAACAGCACAGGCAAGTGTACAAAATAAGCAAACTCAAGTTG
>QMKT01000085.1 GCA_003646505.1 Campylobacterota bacterium | reverse complement strand
CCTGTACCTGATTATGTTAAAGCTGCGTATCATAATGAGCATATAGAGTATGGGAGAGAACATATTATTCCTTTGCCTTTTAATAAAGAGGTATTGATCTGGGTGTCTTCTGCTGTGGCAAAGGCAGCCGTAGAAGAAGGCGTCGCACGGATAGAAAGCTATGACCATGAAGCGTATAGAGAGCAATTGCGATGCATAATTTATGGTTCTACGGAGGATCAATAATAGATGAACCTAAAGTCTTATGTCGATCTTGTCGCACTTTTAGAAGTTAATCCCTCTTCACGAGAAGAAAATCGTGCTTTTGGTTTAACACAGGTTCTACTTAAAAACCGTCCAATGGCTCAAATTTCAGCATGGATAGATCTGTATCATAACACGTTGAAAAGACCGCTTCTCAGTGAAACTTTTTCCTCTTATCTATACAATACGACTTTGACACTTGTACTTATGGCTTTTGTTTTAGGTTTCCTCTCAGGGTTAGGGTTACTCTCATACAATGGGGCAGAACCTGTCAATGTGATCTATTTTATGGTGATGGTTATTGTTTTGCCTCTTGCAACGATGTTGCTCACAGGGATTTCTATGTTGAGAGCGAAGAGTGCACAAAGTATTTTGGTACATCTCTCTCCTGCTTTTTGGATGGAGAAGATGTTAAGTCTTTTACCAGGTAAGATACAAGAGAATATCACAGCTTTTAAGATCAGTCCTTTGCTTTCAAACTGGCTTATTATTAAACGTTCACAAATGATCGCTTTGTTTTTCTCAGTGGGTTTACTGTTAGCACTTTTAGCTATGGTCGTGACAAAAGATATTGCTTTTGCATGGAGTACGACATTACACATCACGCCTGAAGTATTTCATGGGTTTTTAACGACTGTAGCATTTCCGTGGAGGGACTTTGCTCCTTCTGCTGTACCAAGTATGGAACTCATAGAGCAGAGTCAATATTTTAGACTGGGAGATACACTGAGTAAAGAGATGATCACACATGCTTCACAGCTTGGGGAGTGGTGGAAGTTTTTGGCTTTTTCTACAATATTTTATGCGATCTTTTTACGTGTCACCATGTTTTTCATCTCTTCTTTTGGATTAAATCGTGCGTTAATGCAGTCATTTTTGACTTTAGAAGGCTCAATGAGACTACTTAAAGAGATCAATGAACCTATGATCTCGACCCATGCAAAGCCGACAAATGCTGCCTTTGTTTCTGATGACATGGGTTATGGACAAATAGTTAACACTTTGGATGCTTCTTATGACTCTGTGCAGGGGTGGGCGATAACAAAAGATGAAATCTTAGTCTTGAGTGATACGATAGAAGTGATCACACCAAAGCATTTTAAAGTAGGTGGAACAAACAGCCTGGATGAAGATGATGAAGTGATCTCTAAAAGTGACGGAGAGGTATTATTGTTGGGGAAATCATGGGAACACCCTGCAAATGAATTTTTGGATTATGTGATCGATCTTAGTAGGAAAGTAGATAAAATTATCATTATGCCTATAGGTGGAAGTGAAAATCCTTATGACATAAAAGCAGAAGATCTTGATGAATGGGCAAAGAAGATGGCATCTATTCAAAATGAAAAAGTGTGGTTAAAACTATCTACTACTAAATTACAGAGCGGGGGAGTCTAAAAATGCCGAATCATAGACAAAATACTTTTATGCATCCTAAATTTGCTGTAGTGGGACATCCAAATAAAGGTAAAAGCTCCATTGTTGCTGCTTTGGCACTCGATGACTCTGTACATATATCAAATACCTCAGGTACCACAACAAAGAAACGCAGTTTTCCTTTGAGAGTTGATGGGAAAGTACTGTATGAACTTTTTGATACACCAGGTTTTCAAAGGGCGAGAAGAGTCTTGGCATGGTTGGAAAAACATGATGTATCTGCCGATAAAAAGCATGAAGTTGTGCAGGCTTTTATCAATGAACACAAAGAAGATGCACGTTTTAATGATGAAGTGGAATTACTTGAACCTA
Organism: Campylobacterota bacterium; assembly: GCA_003646505.1. Lineage (GTDB taxonomy): Bacteria > Campylobacterota > Campylobacteria > Campylobacterales > Sulfurovaceae > Sulfurovum. Next base: position 6,392 of record QMKT01000085.1, on the reverse strand, counting down.
TTATGGATGGTGCAGGTATCATTTATGTGGTAGATGCTTCTAAGCCTTATGGGGAAGAGTATGAAGCGGAGATGGAGATACTGCGCTGGACGGGGCAGCCTTCAATGGCACTGATCAATCACATAGATGATACAGATTACAGTGCGGAGTGGAAGAGGGCACTGGGACATTATTTTAAGATGGTACGTACTTTTAATCCTATGCAAACAAACTTTGAACAGCATATGAGTATCTTGGAGAGTATGGCTCAGCTTAAAGAAGAGTGGATAGCACCAATCAAAGTATCGATCAAACTTTTTACACAGTATCAGGAACAGATGTTTGAGAGTAGTGCATCACTGGTGGCCAGATTGGTTTATGAGTCGGTTAGTACTGTGGAGAAGCTTTACTTTTATACTCAAGAGGCGAGTGAAGAAGAGAAAGGGAAGATAGAACGTAATTATAAAGACAGGTTACGAGACTTTGAAATTAGTACACAGAAATCTATAGAAGAGATATGGAACCATGATCACCTTCAAAAAGAAGAAAAAGTTTTAACGTTTGAGGGGATGGACCTATTTTCAGAAGAGACAGCTTCTGTGTTTGGACTGACACGTAAAGAACTTCTCATTACAGGCGTGACCTCTGGTGCAGTTACCGGTGCAGGTATTGATTTGCTTTTTGCAGGGCATACACTTCTTTTGGGTGGAGCTATAGGCGCATTGGTAGGCGGTACAGGGGCATACTTTGGTTTTAATGAACTTTCAGAAGTAAAAGTATTAGGCCAAACCATGGGTAGACGATATCTAGAGATGGGACCCATGGAAAATAGAAACTTCCCTTATATTTTATTAGGACGTGCGATGTATCATACAATGAAAGTTGCGCAGACCTCACATGCCAAAAGAGAAGTATTCGACATTGAGATGGATCAGACATTTAAAGAAAAATGGTTGGATGTTACTTCAAGAAAATCTTTGGAAAAATACCATAAAAAGTTTCGTTCAGGAAAGGCCTTGGATGCAGTGGACCTTAAAGCATATGAAGCACTATTAAATCATATATTAAGGCACTTGATCGATGGGTAAAAGGTAATTCTTTTAAAAAAGTTTCTCTATCCCCATAAGCAACAGAGTACTCAATAGTCCACCGGCGATCCCAGCCAATACATCATCCATCATGACTCCCAGACCGCCTTTAAGTTCTCTATCTATCCATCCAATAGTAGAGGGTTTCCAGATGTCAAAAAGACGGAATGCGGCGAAACTGAACACTATAGCTAAGAATTCTGCATAAGGGTAGTTCATTGTAATAGCTGTGGAGTAGGCTATCATCAATGAAAGCCACATACCTGCTGCTTCATCTATGACAATATGCTGTTGATCATGTGACCCGGTTACTTTTTCATATTTGTTTATTTCGAAGATACCTATGATCGTAATGGCCACTGTGACCATAAAGAGTGTTTCCATGCCAAAATAGTAGAGTATGGCAAGTCCTATAGGCAGTGAAGCCAGTGTGCCTACCGTTCCGGGTGCTTTAGGACTGAGACCTGCACCAAAGAAGGTTAAAAAAAGTTTTTGTAATGTCATAGGGATCCTTATGTGAGTGATGATGTTTGGTAAAGTTCAGCGAGTTTTAAATAAAACTGCTCTTCACTCTGTTGTTCCAATAACCCTGAACCTGGTATAAGAGAATAATACATCTCTTGCAGTTTTTCAAACCTTTCAGGGAAGAGTGCTGCCAAGATATTTGCAGAGACCTCTTTTCTCACCAAGATGGAAGGAGGAATAAGCCCGGATTGTATCAGTTTCATAATAGACTCTGAATGGTAGTGTACATGATGGTGTTGTCCATGAGGACAGGTTCTGGTACTTACAAGGGTTTTACATGTATCGCAATAGACATACTCATCAATGGTCTTAATATCAATGGAAATATCCTGACCATGATCAAAAACAGAAGAGAGACGATTTCTATCATAATATAAGCCCAGTCCACCATGATTTTTACCAATAACCAGTTGGCTACATCCATAATTCTTAGCTAAAAGAGCATCTAAGATCAATTCACTGTATCCTGCAAATATATAAGAGTTTTCAAAAGGAATGATGATCACTCTATTGCGTGGCAAAAAATTATCGGCAAAAGTGTTGAGTGCATTGTGTCGTATATCATAACGTAGACCTTCAGGAGTGAAAGGTTTTCGTAAAAAGATCACAAGAAGATCAGAGTTACTAAGGGCTTGTCGTATCATTCTTTCATGTGCACGGTTTAAAGGATTTGCGGCAAGCATCATAGATGATATATACTGTGCACCTGTTTTTGTGATCATATTTTGTATACGTTTAATATTGTCTGCAATGAGAGGGTATACAACAGTATATGTACCAGATACAGCTATCTTACCCAGTCTTACAGTTGTATTTCGCACTCCGGGGTGTGCAGAGTCTGACGTACCGTAGATATGATGTAATCGATGCTTAGGATTTATTTCAAATGTTTCATCTGCGGTGAGTTCTCCAACAACTTTCCCTTCATTAATGAGTGAAACAACATCACCTTGCTGCAGTGTTTTGAGTACTTGATGGTTTCTTTTACCTTTGGGTGCGAGTATAAAAGAAAAAGGAAAAGGTACACCTTTGTACATTTTGGTTTTATCGACCTCTTTGGCTTCTTCCTGACCCATAAGTTTTTCTACAGGAGAGATAAGCCCAGCCTGTGCCAAAGCTAAAGTGGAAAGAGATTCTGTATCAATGTAAAGTGATTTATTTCTTTTTGAAAAGTCCATATTTTTTCCTTTTTTCCCATAAGCTTTTTCTTGATATCCCCAATTTTTTAGAGAGCTCTGTATCTGGAAATTTATATTGAAAACTATTGACTATAAATTTGACATAATCATCAATGGTAAGAACCTCATTTTGATCATATAGTTTAGAGTCTGTATTGAGCGTGATGGTGTTAAAGTCAGACTCTATATTTGAAGTACTGCATAAAATAAAATCATAGTTTTTCAATGTCTCTAGCAGCGTTTCTCTGTCTGTCTTTTTAAGCACATGTGCTTCCGTGATATAGAGTAAAGTACTAGGGCTGCTTTTTTGGATTTTTTCTTTCCAGTTTTTATCACCCAGTGGTATGAAAGTAAGTAAAGTTTTTGTTTGTTCAACATGTTCAAAAACGATCTTATCAACGAGTCTTTGATAGTTTGTTTCTATGACAAGAGGGGTAGTAATATCTTTGATATCAAAATGGGTTTCGATATCCTGGAGAAGATTTTGCATATACTCCTGATAAAGAGAGGTTTGTTTTCGAAGTGATTGATACTCTTTATAGTGTTCAATTTTACGCATGAGGTCTTCAAGCATAAAAGGTTTCACAATGTAATCTTTGGCTCCCAGTCTGAGGGGTTCTCCCACTGTATCATTATTGATATAATTTACCATCAGAATAATGATCTTATCTTTAAATTTTGTGATCAGAGGTGAGGTATTTTGTCCTGGCAGATTAGTTGAGAGTAGATAGACATCACCATGGCTGTCCATCGCTACCTTGATAGAGCTGTATGTCTCTGTATCATACCCGTTTTCATTCAGTTTTGAGGCAATACTTTGCGCCAAATAGAGTTCATTTTCTACAATGATAATTTTCATTTGTTGTTCCATTTCATAATGTTTTCCAGTTAGTGTAGGTCAAATTTGCTACGGCATGTACCGTTACACCCTCTTTTCGTCCTACAAAACCAAGTTTTTCTGCTGTCGTCGCTTTAATATTCACAAAGTTTTTACGTATTCCCAGTAAAGAAGCAAGGATTGTACGCATTTCTTCTTTATATGGCAAGAGTTTTGGTGTTTCTGCCATGATAGTAAGATCTATGTTACCTATGGTGTATCCAAAATTATTGATACGTTTTACAGTGTCACTAAGGAGTGTCTTTGAATCAGCTCCTGCATACGTATCTTCTGTATCTGGGTATAGCTCACCTATATCACCCATACCCGCGGCTCCTAAGAGTGCATCAATAAGAGCATGTATTGCCACGTCACCATCACTGTGTGCCTTAAATCCATAGTCAACATCGATAGGCACACCACATAGAAACATCTGTTTCCCTTTCTCAAAAGGGTGTATGTCTAACCCAAAGCCGGTCAATGTTTTGCTTGAGGGTGCCTGAAGGCAAGATAGCTTTTCCAAGTCCTCACGGGTAGTGAGTTTATGTGCTTTGACTGAGCCCTCTACAAAGTGGATTTTTTCTCCCAGTGATGCTATGGCTGAAGAATCATCTGTAAAGAGTGTTTCTGTTTCAAGGGCTTTCTTGAGTATTTTAGTAACAGAAAGTTGAGGTGTCTGAATGATCTTTACCTCTTCTCTGTCGAGAGGTTGATCACTAAGGTAGAGAGTATCCGTAACAGGCAGTACAGGTACGATACAGGAGGCTTGTGCTCTGGCATCCAAGATACGTTGTATCATATTAGTAGGGACACAACATCTAGCTATGTCACTCACGAGTACATATTGGGAAGTGACATGTGCCAGTGCATTAGATAATGATGCTTGCCTGGAATTTCCACCTGTTACATAAGTGTAGGAAGCAAAATTTTTCATATAATTTATTTCTGTTTGGGAAGAGACAATGATGATATTATCAAATTGAGCACTCTTTTCAAAGTGCTCTGCTACATGTAACCATAGGGGTATTTCTCCCGTGATCAACCACTGCTTCTTAACATTTATACCAAATCTTGTAGAACTTCCAGCACCCAGAAGTATCAAAGTTGTATTTGACAAAGTTTTCCCTATATAATGTATATTGTGTAACAAATTGTAACGAATTGTACAAGAGGAATGCTTTAAAGCATCTTTGATCAGACAAATATGCTCCTATTTTAAAATAGTCTGGGATTTCAATCTAATTTAAGATTTTGGTGGTATAACTTCCAATAACTAAATGAATTAGGAGTATACATGACAGAAGAAAATGTATTAGAAGCATTAAAAAATGTAACCTATCCAGGATTTACGAAAGATATCGTCACTTTTGGATTTGTAAAAGACATCGTTGTTGAAAATACGACAGTAGGACTCATGTTAGATATTACATCATCAGCAGATGAAGTAAAAAATGAGCTTATAGAAAATGCAACAGCTGAACTTAAAAAAGCTGGCTTTGAAGAGATCAATGTCAATATTAAGGCTCCTCAGGCACCAAAACAGATGTCAAATTCTGTAAGTGGTAAAAACTTGGCGCCACACATTAAGAACTTTGTTATGGTAAGTTCTGGTAAAGGTGGGGTTGGTAAATCTACTACTTCAGTAAACTTGGCGATTTCTTTGGCGATGCAAGGTAAAAAAGTTGGACTTCTTGATGCTGATATCTATGGACCAAACATCCCTCGGATGATGGGTTTACATGCAGTTAAACCAGAGATTCACGGAAATAAACTAGAGCCACTAAAAGCGTATGGTGTTGAGTTTATGTCTATGGGTTCTATTATGGAAGAGGGTGCAGCACTTATCTGGAGAGGTTCAATGATCATGAAGGCAATTGAGCAGTTCTTAAGAGATATTTTATGGTCTGAGCTTGATGTACTTGTAATCGATATGCCACCAGGAACAGGTGATGCTCAGCTTTCACTTGCGCAGTCTGTACCTATCACAGCAGGTATTACGGTAACAACACCTCAGGAAGTTTCACTTGATGATAGTAGACGTTCACTGAGTATGTTCAAAAAGTTGGAAATTCCAACGGCAGGTATCATTGAAAATATGTCAGGATTTATTTGTCCTTCATGTGATACAGAATCAGACATCTTTGGTATGGGTACAAGTGCCGCTGTAGCAAAAGAATACGATACAGAACTTATCACTCGTATACCAATAGAACCTGCGATTAGAGTAGGTGGTGATACAGGTATGCCAATCGCTTACCATAAACCAGATTCTGAGACAGGTAAACGTTACCAGCAAGCGGCTACTCAACTATGGGAATTTATAGAAAAAGTAAATGCTGAAGGTGGCGCAGATAACTCTTCTGTACAACCAACAACACCTCCAGGTGTTTCTGCATGTAGTACAGGAGCAGCACCAGCTGCAGAACCTACAAACAAAAACCATGAAGGTTGTGGTTGTAGTTAATTTTTGCACTACTTGATGCCATCTTCGTCCTGAAGATCGGCACTTCTCTCAGTCACCTACTAGCTATAGGTTCTTTCATTCAGCGCAAACCTTCAGAACAAATCTAAGAACAACTAAAACGAAACTTTTTATTTATAGGCTACTTTCTCTTTTTTTGCTATAATTCAACAAATATAACACTAGGACACCCCATGACATCAGCAGACAAACTCAAAAACCTTTTAGAATTAGAGATCATCCCAGATCTTGAGGTTGCAATAGATGAACTTTTTGCAGCTATT
>QMKT01000084.1 GCA_003646505.1 Campylobacterota bacterium | reverse complement strand
TTGAAAAACGATGAATAAGCAAAATCCCTTCATGATCTGGTTGAGTTTTGTTGTACGCATGACTTTGTTTGCCGTTGGACTGATGTGGCCAGCTGGTACTTGGCTGTGGTGGGAAGCTTGGGTATTGGTTGGACTCTGGACTGTCTATGGACTTGTTATGATGATTTATTTATTACGTAATGATCCTGCATTACTCTTAGAACGATTAAAGCTCATACCACTGCAGAAGGAACAAAAGGTTTGGGACAAGGTCTTGATGCTACTTTTTTTTATTGCGAGTATTGGGCTTTATCTGCTTCCTGGTTTTGATGTTATGCGTTATGAGTGGAGTGATCCCTTGCCTTTATGGATAAGAGTTACTGCAATGCTTGTACATGTGCCTTGCTTGATACTTCTGGTCTGGATAATGCGCGAGAACACTTATTTATCCCAGGTAGTAAAAATTGATAAGAAACGTGGTCACAAGGTGATTACTACCGGGCCCTACGCATTGGTTCGTCACCCCATGTATACTGTTGCAATCATTTTACTCTTCGCTGTTCCCCTTGCACTTGGGTCTAGGTTTGCATTGATAATTTCACTATTTTTAACGGTATTGTTAATTATTCGTACTTACCTCGAAGATCGTACATTACATGCAGAACTGGACGGCTATCCAGAGTATGCTAAGCAAACAACTTACCGACTAATTCCAGGAATCTGGTGAGTTTGAAGGAGATTTAGTGAAAACTGATATTATTTATCGAAGCTGGTTCCGTTTTGTATGGGAAGGAGTCGAAGGACTTATATTATTACCGTTAATCTTTCTTTCATGGCCTCTGTCGAAACGATGGCTCACTAACTGGAGAGTCACTACACTAGAATGCTCTAAACTATGGTCAGGAGATGTTCTCACACCATCTGCAATAAAAACCTCCACACGTGCTATTAATGTCGATGCTTCAGCAGAGATTGTCTGGTCATGGATCGCTCAATTTGGTTTAGGGCGTGCTGGCTTTTACTCTTATGAGCTTCTCGAACGTATGATTGGCATTCCAGTAAAGAATGTGGAAGTTTTACTTCCTAACTACCAGTTACTTGAGTTTGAGACAGAAATCAAATTGCACCCTAATGCACCTGCAATCCCAATAGGAGCTTTGCTAGAAGCACGTTATATCTGTTTTGGACAAAGAGGAAACACAACAGTTGACACTCCTGATCCTCGTCGATCGTGGTCAATTTATATCGAACCGCTTAATCAGAAATCATGCCGACTAATCCTTCGAAGCTGTACAGAAGAGCTTCGGGCATCAACATTGAGAAAACGCTTAGGTCTCGCACTCGAAGAACCCATTGATTTCCTGATGGAACAACGCATGCTTCGCACCATACGTAGACTCGCTGAAAATTTGGAAGTATGATTTTGTTCGTTCATTTTAGAAGTTGTATGAATTCATAGTTTACATAATTCATTATTCACTGAAAACTGAAAACTGAAAACCTTATAATCTAACATACTTTATAAGGTTATTCGCTGTAGCGGTGCTTATAGACCTATTTTTGTAGCTTCCCATAGAAAACCTTATAAAATGTGCTATTTGGGAGATTTAATAATGTCATGAGCATTATCTGAACAGATGTTTTAAGTATAAATCTTACCTTTATTTATCAGATACATCGATACTGTTTTTAGTTTTAAGTCCACTTTTTCGCTCATCAAACTTTTTCAACTCCTGCTCATATTCTGTTTTAAGACTTTTCTGAAACTTTGTCTGTTCTTTTGATTTAAGACTCTCAACTTCTTTTTTTAAACTGTCAATTATCTGATCTTTTTGCTCAATAATTCTTATATACTCATCACAAGATGAAACCGGATTAGAATAATAATTATAGTCTTCAAGCACAAAAATAGGTTGAGTACCAGGTCTTTCAGGTGGTCTGACAATAGGATGAGTTGGTACGGGTGGTACTATGATTGGGCGAGGAGAAGGAGATGCTACGACATCTGCGAATGTAATGCTAATGGTACACATACAACTCAATAATATTTTTTGCATCATTTTACACCTTATATCAAATAAGTATACAAAGATTTTAATAATAATGCTATTAACCCCTGTGTACACATACTCACATTTGCATCAACACTTGTGATATAATGCATACTTTAAAAAATACAAAAGGATACTACTATGTTTAGTGCCATAGGAAAAACGATCAAATGGATAGGTCAACACTTTATGGGTATGCTTTTTCTACTCATTGCTTTTGTTGTACTTATGCCCACGTCAACGACACAACTCATCCCCTCTAACCTTCAGGAGATCAAACTTATAGGTCCCATCATGGATGCAGATGCTATCCTTAAAGAGATAGAAAGCGCACAAAAAGACTCCAGTATAAAAGGTGTACTGCTAAACGTTAATTCACCCGGTGGTGCCGTACCGCCATCTATAGAAATAGCCTATGCCATTAAGGAACTAAAGAAACATAAACCCGTAGTTGCCTATGCTTCGGGGATCATGGCAAGCGGTAGTTATTATGCATCTATTTATGCCAATACTATTATTGCAAATCCCGGTTCCATCGTGGGTTCCATCGGTGTCATTATGGAGAGTGCAAATGTAGAAGAGCTTATGAATACCATTGGTGTTAAAACGCAGATAGTCAAACAAGGTACCTACAAAGAAGCAGGTACTCCAACGAGAGAATGGACCCCTGAAGAGAGAGCTGAACTCGAAACACTCACAAAAGATACCTATGAACTTTTTGTTAAAGATGTAGCCAAGGCTAGAGGGTTAGATGTTAATAGGTCAAAAGAGTATGCAGATGCACATATATTTTCAGCTGCAAGAGCTAAAAATGCAGGGCTCATAGATAGAGTTGCTGTCATATCACAAGCTAAAGCAGAAGTTCAAAAACTTGCCAAAGTCAAAAAACCTTCATGGAAAGAGAAAGATAAACTGGAAAGTTTCATAGATCAACTTGGAACCAAAAGTATTATGCAGCTGCAAAGTTATTTTTATGGTCTAAAATCGTCTATTCTATATTAAAGAACACTTTCTTCTTCCCAAACCCTAGACTTACCCTACCCGAAGAACTTCTCTTTGGGAAGATCACTTTTACCGTATTTTGATCAAGAAAAGAGGCTTTTATGCCTCCTCTTGACTTATATGCGTGTAAAATATCTTTACGTGAACTTGGTACAACATAGAGGATAGCGGTACTCCCTGCTTTAACATTTAGTGTGGTTTTCTTTTCTGTAATTCTGTACATTTTTTCTTTAAAATTCTCTGTTTTGAAGCTCCAGCGTTTTTTAACTTTCCTCCCATCAGCTATCGCCTCAAATATAACCGTATAGCTTGTGTTGAACTCTAACCTTGCCAAAGGCATAAGAGCAAATTCAAACTTGGTAAAAAGATGGTTATGATCATTTTTATGTTGAAGTACCTTCGTCTTCTTTATCTCTTTCCCATTCTCTTCATAAAGACGAAAAGACTGTAATTTTATATTTTGTGTGTTTGCAGGGTTAAACTGCACAGAGATCGGAAAACCGCTGACTTTATACTTGGGTAAAGGATCTGGTGATTCATTATAAAAAGCTGGCCAGACATGATCTTGTTTAGGATAGGGATAAACGACCATCGCTTTATTTTTACGCCGTATCTCATCTTTTTTTTCTCTGAAAAGGGATTGGGGTATCATCTTTTCATTGTCTCTACATAATTTTTTAATGTAATATTCTCCATCTTCCATAAAAAATGATCGCTGACAAAGTTTTGAAATAGAGGAAGAAGCTATGTTATAGACATAAGAACGTTTGTACTTTCTTTTTTTATCTATGGCGTATGTACCTACTCCTATCTCATCTTTGTCAAGACTTAAAAAAACAAAACGATGGTAAATTGCAGCAAAAAGATTGTCTATAGATTTTACTTGCCCCGAAGTATTTATAGAGATATTTTCCATCGCATACCGAGAAGGATATCCTGCTTTTATAATACGCTTTGAAGGTGTAGTGCCTGTATAGGAGTATTTTCCTTTTCTCTCATAATGTCCCTTTGTTTGATTACGTATGAGATATTTTGCATGTGAAGATGCTGCTTTATCTAAAAATGTATTGTTTTTTAAAGCGATGAGTCCTGCATTATATCTAAGCGTATTAATATAGGCTAGTCCTTCTTTGCTACTCTTAGCTTCAAGGGTAACAGACAACAGTGCAGAGAAAAGAAAAAAAGAGACAAGTTTAAAAAACAAAGTAACCTACTTACAAAGCATTTACAGCTTGTAAAAAGTCCTCTGCGATTGTTTTTGGATCTTCCAAACCTATAGAGACGCGAATGAGACCTTCATGTACACCTAAAAATTTACGTGCTTCTTCATTGAAGTCTGAGTAGATAGTACTTGTCATATGTAATGCCAAGGTTCTATTGTCTCCGATATTTGCTGTGAGGATCACAAGTTCAAGCGCATTTAAAAACTTAAAAGCTCTCTCCTTTGTACCACAATCTATACTTATAAGCGGACCACATCCTTGTGCAAAGTCTGCTTTATAACGTGTATAATCCGGGCTTGAAGCTAAAGACGGGTGATTGACAGAGATACCTTCAGGTAACTTTTCATCCAGTATCTCAGATATTACTTCAACATTTTGATTAACTCTCTCTACTCTTAATGAGAGTGTTTCAAGTCCAATCATGGTCATAAATGAACCAAAGGCATTGGCTGTCATACCAAAATCACGTATCGCACGCTTTTTACAGATAGCAATAAACGCTTTTTTACCCATCTTTTTAACTATCTTATGTACATCAGCATACTTTTCATTGAGCAATTTATCACCATCTTCTTTAACTGCTCTAAATACTGCTACACCACCAAGTGCCGCTGAATGCCCTGACATATTTTTAGTACTAGAATGCACAACTATATCTGCACCCATTGTTAATGGTCTTAAGAGTAATGGTGTGGCGGTATTGTCTATCATTACCACTGTTTCATAACTATTACAAAGGTCTATAATACCTTGCACGTCGGGTAAAGTTAGACTTGGGTTCCCTACTGATTCAAAGATGACCATTTTTACACCACGCTTTAATGCATTCTCTATATGTTCAAAATCGTCGACTTCACAAAAAGTGTTGCTTACGCCAAAACGTGCCAAAGTTTCATTGACCAGAGAATAGGTTCCTCCGAAGAAACCACCGATGCAAAGTATCTCATCTCCTGACTTTAAAAAAGCAGTACATACCATGGAGATAGCACCCATACCTGAAGAGGTAGCAATGGCACCAAGACCTCCTTCAAATTTAGCTACTATACCTTCCAATTTAGCATTTGTAGGATTCCCTACCCTTGCATACAGAGGTTTATTCACCTCCGCTGCAAAGATCCCCTCTGCTTCCTCAGCATCTACATACCCGTATGCTGCAGATGGCGTTATCGTAGGGGCTATTGGACCTACACTTGAACCTACTTCGTGGACGAGTTGAGTATTAAAATAATTAAAATCTGTTGTGTTATTCATGCTGCGTGTTCCTATATTGAATAATTGAGTGTTTTATTTGCTTTGAGTTGATAGTTTTTAAGTTCAGAAAGAGGGATTTCAAAGACTCTGGAGACATTAGATCGAAGATCATCCCAAAAAAGTTTTAAACCAGGATCTTTTGTTTGGATATTGTCAGAAAATATATCTGATTCTAAGATAAGGACAACATCTTTAAGCGTGATATCTTTAAGATCTTTGGCAAGTTTATACCCGCCATGCGCACCTTTTATACTTGAGAGAAGACCTTGTTTTTTAAGTTCTAAGAGTATTTGTTCCAAGAAGTTTTGAGGAATGTTAGCATTTGCTGCTATCTCTTTTATCTTAAGTACTTTACGATCTGAGCTTCTTCCAAGCTCTTCAAGTGCAGCGACTGCATAAATTGTTTTACTTGATATTCCTATCATTATCTAAAAAACCTTTGCCTATTTGAATTGCATAGTATATCTTACATCCTATACAAAAGTCGAATAGTGTCTCAAGTAATGCACAAATTAATAAAATAACAGTGATAGATGTAGCCAATGTAGAAAATCCTGCTATATAAAAGACTGCAAGAAATAATGAAGTAATAAGTCCAAGATAAAGTGCAAATCTTTTTGGAGATTCATCGCAAAGTTTAGGAGCAATACCCCATCCCGTGACTATAAACTGTCCTACTATTTGAAAAGGACTGAGTTTTGATTGACGGATAGTTCTCATAAAGAAGTCAAATAATAATATCAATGCAAAAATGCTCTCTTGGGTCAAAAGGAGGATCACTGTGAAAAGTGCCACTTGGAAAGAGATAATTCTTACCATATTTGAATCAACTCTTCTTATAGATATTGGACAACTTGGAGACATACTCTTTCCTTTAACTTGTATTTTTATTTGAACTTTAAATGCAAAAGCACCTCTAAAGACCCTAGAGAGATTTACCACATTAACTTTCTTAAGATTATCTATTAAATATAGGGGGAGACAATAAATAACTAAAGAAAATTCAATGCCCTTGTCCAATGTAAATATCTAGGGTTTTTACAAGTGCCTTTTAAATTCTGAGTGTATTTTAGCCAATAATATTTCAATTGTCAAGTAAACCTATAGGTTTTATAATTATTATTATTTTTTCACTCATTTTTTTAAGGTTTCATGTGCACACTTCGTACACAATGTTACACTAAACTATCTATACATTTACACACTAGGAGATATTATGCATATCATACTTTATCTTATCTTGGCCCTTGCTATGCTGCAGGCTCAAAGTATTGATACCCTCATTAAACAGTCACTAAAGAAGCACCCTTCTCTCCAATCCATAGAACACCGGCTTTCTGCTATGAATGAGCGTATCGAAGCAAGCCAAAACTTTTCAAATCCCGATATCTCTTTTACTGTAAACAACATACCATTCAATGACCCTTCCAACCGTTCTTTAGAACCTATGCAATATGAAGCAGTGAATTTTAAACAAAAATTTCCATGGTTTGGAAAACTTGATGCCCGTAAAACCTATACATTGGCCCAAAAAGATGTCATCATGGACTCATATGATGCAGCAAAAGTTAAACTGGCTGAAGAGATACGTATGACTGCCTACACAGTTAAAGAGCTTGAATCGCGCATTGCCATAGTCAACAAATATAAATCTGTAGCAAATCAAAATATAAAACTATATACATCTTATGCATCTACCCAAACAAAAAGCCATACAAGCTCCATGTCTGCTTCTTTACTTCTTTCCAAAATCAAAATTCGTGCCCAGCGCTACAACACTGTACTTAAAAGTCAAAAAGCCAGACTGAACTATCTCATACAAGGTAAGATCCATTCTGTTTCTGATGTACTTCATATAACTGCACCTAAGTCTTTAGGTTTTTATCTTTCAAAACTCGAAAACAATCCAGCGTATCGTATGAAAATTTCACAACAAAATGTTGCTTCAGCCAATAAAACCATTCAAGAGTTAAGTACAAATCCTGATCCCTATGTAAAAATGGGTTATTTTCATCGTGCAGCATTTGAGGACTACACTTCCATTACTGTTGGTTTCGTCTACCCTCTTTACGGAACTGAAGAGCTCAATACGGAGTCAGCACGTAAAGAGATGCTGTCTGCACAAAGTGCTTCTTTAGACTATAGATCTTCTCTACATAGTGATATAGAGATCATGTATGCAAAACTTACAGAAGCCTATCAGATTTATAAGATCATAAAAGATGAAAGTTTGCCTCAACTTGAACACATGTTTGAACTCAGCCAATCCAACATTCAAAGAGGAGGTGACCTCTTTGCCTATACAAGTCTTTTAGAGCAGAAACTCTCCCTTGAAGAAGAACTCATTTCCATAAAAGCAGAATACCTAAGAACCGGCGCAAAACTCAAATCTCTTACAGGAGCTCTATAATGTTAAAAATGATCACCCTATTGTTATTTCCTCTCATGCTACTCTCTGAAACAGCCATGAAATGTGAAGCTGGAAAATGTGCAACAGATAAAACAAATATGACCAAAGATATCCCCAAAAAGCCTGTCATTAAAAAGCAGGGAAATACATCTGAGATGAAATGTGAAGCAGGGAAATGTTCTGCAGGTGATACAACTATGACAAAAGATATTCCTAAAAAACCTATGCGAGATACAAAAAGACCTACTATTGAACAGCTCTTTAATGTAAAGACCGTACAGGTCAAAGAGATGAAAACTTCACAAAAACAAGTCAATTTTGGTTATATCGTAGCACAAGAATCACGTAAAGTTGATGTCTTTGCATGGTACTCTGGTTTTGTAGACACACTCTATGCAGACAGTATGTATAAGAATGTAGAAAAAGGAGAACTATTGGCCAAAGTCTATTCTCCAGAAGTCTATCAGGCAAAACAAGACTACCTTAACTCTATCAATTACAACATG
>QMKT01000083.1 GCA_003646505.1 Campylobacterota bacterium | reverse complement strand
TGAACTTTGAATTGTTGGCCACTTGCTTTAATGATTGCGTACATTGCAAACCCTTTATATCTATTGTTTTTTAAAAAGTTCGAGATTATACCCAAAGTTGTTTTAATTTTTTGTTAAACCAAACAACTTTCTTTGACTATTCACTACTTTATATCTCTAAAAATTATAATCTGCGCCCGAAAGTGCAATACAATCTATCTCTACCAATGCATTTTTAGGAAGTGTTTTAACTGCCACAGTGCTTCTTACAGGTTTGTGATCACCAAAATAATGTGCATAGATCGCATTTACTTTCTCAAAATCATTCATATCGGCTAAAAATATAGTCGTTTTAATGACATCATTAAAGTGTGCACCTGCTGCTTCAAGTACATAAAAAAGGTTTTTCATAACCTGATGTGTCTGATTCTCTACATCATCTGCAGCCATTACACCTTCTGCTGTCAAGGCGATCTGCCCAGAAGTATAAATAAACCCATTGACTTCTACAGCTTGTGAATAAGGTCCTATAGCCTGAGGTGCCTCTTTTGTTGAAATAAATTTCATTTACCGCTTCTCCTTAATTTCTTTCATAAAATATATACGATGTTGAATAATCAGAAAACTCAAAATAGACTTTCTTATCTGAAGGATCTATCTTTCCATCTAAATTTACATCATCAATACCATATCCATAACGATAAGGTCTCATTTGCCCATCATTGCTCCCATAGGCAGTTGATAGTTTATCTATTTTAATAAACTTATGTACCAGTTTATTACCTGCATATATCTCAAGAACTCCATTGGTTCCTGTCCAGTTTTGAAGTGATCTACTAAGGCTATTTTGCGTCTCTTGTGTACATCCCGTAAAAAACAATATCATTGCAGATAAAAGTAATGTCTTTAATTTCATTGTTACGTTCCTTTCTCTATTATTATTGCGTTTATTCTAACACATTTAATCTAATGTAGAGAGGTATTATGATCTTATTTTAACCCTTTTATACCATAATTGTAATCCAGTATAAAGTAGCACAAGTAACAATAAAGAAGCTATGTCATTGATATATACCCACCAATGTGCAAAAAAACTACCATCATGTATACTTAACAGTATCGTATAAAGTGTTGTTGTTTTAACAATTGGGATATTTTTTGCCGTATTACACGTAGAGAAATATTTAACTTCGCCATCTATACGGTTTACACCTTTGAACATGTGTGGTGTATTTTTTAAAACAGTCCATTCTTTGTTGTGGTAAATTCTATTTGCTGCACCCATTCCACTCACAAAAAGTTTTTTATTTTTATGTATTAGTTTATAGGCAAACCCTTTACTCTCCAGTGTCCATTTTTTGAAATCATTACTTTTATAAACACCATAACGATTTCCTATCCGATAGTCACCATCATGATAATCAATAGACCAGATATCCTCTTTTAAAGAAGTGTATATAGGTGGTAATATTTTATGTGAAACAGTTGTTTTACGAAGAAAATTACCAAAAAATTTACTATGATCTAAAAATATGCCTGTAATAACCAAAATAATTAATGGTAAGACAGCTACAAGTACCCAGGAACTCGTATGTATCTTTAACAGTGCTCCCAGAGGTTTTTTATATGATTTTTTATATCGAATATTTTTTATCAAATACCACAACACATATCCTGTGGATGCTAAAAGAATCAGCCAAAGTGTTGCAAAATCATTTAATAGTAAAGAGATTCCATCATCAAAAAGACCTCTCCCGTAATGAAGGTCACGTATAAAACGACCTAAAGAGATATCATGTCGTAATTCATCCTCTTTTATTTTTACAGTCGTTTTGGAAATTATTTTTCCTTCACTGTTCAGTAATACTACATCTCTCTTATCTATAGCTGAAAAAACTTTATCTTTATCTGTACTAATAGATGTAATTACCTGATCTTCCAATCCAAAAAGTTTCCATGTTTGTCCTTTGTTTATAGATCTATAAACACCTTGCGTAGTAGCACCATAATAGATACCATTTGAAGATTGTATAACATCATAAAAAGGTATATCAGATACATGTTTATATGAATTTCCACCATCACTACTTTTATAAATACCTCGAAAACTCGATATTACTCTGATCAAATCATTATCTTTGTCTACTGAGTATGAATTATAGAGACGGAGGTTACCCTGTGTTGTTTTAATTGGAAGATACTGATTAGAGACCGTAGTTGTATAGAGAAATTTCCAGTTATCATGATTGAGAAAAAATCCGCTTATGGAAAGAAGCAGTAAGACTATACCAGAAAAAATTCCGGCATATTTATGTATTTTACGAAGTCTAAACATTTTTAAAATGTATACTCCGCTCCAAAGTAGAACATACGACCATCTGCTGGTGTATATTTTTCACGACCATAAGAATAGTCTGCTTTTTCTGCATATTTTTCATCTGTAATATTGTTAATTTTTGCAAATAGTTTTATATTCTTATCCATAGTGTAATTTGCTTTGATATTTCCTATAGTATATCCTTCATATTCATGTTCATTTTTATCATCCATATAATATGAATCCACATATTGTGCTTCAGCCATAACAGTTAAAGCACTGCTTGGTGTATAAAACAGTCTTAAATTTCCTTTTGTATTTGGAGCAGAAGCCATTTCATTATCTCCATATGTTTCATCATTTACATAATTACTCTTAGAATAACTCGTTGCCAATGATGCTGCAAATGTATTGTTCAGTTTATGTTTATAGGTAAGTTCTACACCTTGATGTTCAGATTTGCCACCATTTTCATAGTATCTGTCACCATTATTTGCTTCTCTTCGTATGATCGTATCATCTATATCCATATAGTAAAGTGCCAAATCCAGTGAACTATTATTAAAAACCTGTTTATATCCGAGTTCATAAGTGTTTGTGATCTCAGGGTCTAAGGTAAAGGTAGTCTTACCAGATGTTTTAACTTGTGAGTAAAGTCTTGTAGCTGATGGGATTCTAAATCCATTTGCATATCTAAGATAAAACGATTGCTTTTCTGCAGGATGATAATTAAAAGCTAATTTAGGACTAAAGTGATTAAAAGAATCTGTTCTGTTTTCTGGTCTGTAATATGAAGAATTTCCGTATTGTCCTGATTGGGTATTATTTGTATAATCAAACTCTGTATAATCATATCTCAATCCTGCTTCTATAGAAAATACATCATTTATATGTATATCTGACTGTAAATATGGTGCAAGAGAAACATACCCTACATCATAATCATAAATGAGACCTTCATCAACATTTGAACCCCAACTACTTGGGACATAATCAAACTCTTGTGTATATTTATTTGTTCCTTTCGTATATTCCATATCTAAACCAAAAATATTTTTACCCCAAGATACTTTTTGTACAGTTTGGTGCATAAGACCTATACTATTCTGTTCACTGTCATTACTAGGCAGATTTGGTTCCCAAGTTGCCGTATATTGGTTTCTTGTATTTCTAAGATACCCTATAGTACTGATATCAAGGTTTTCATAACTGTAGTTATCCCATTTTAAACTTGCTCTTGCAAAATCAAATTTTCTTTTAGGATCAACTTTATCAAGATGTTTTTCGATGTCACCTACAGATGTTGAACCATCTTCTAACTCTTCAAGGGTTAGTGTGCCTGCTTGTTCTGCTTCTGTTTTATTGTAGTTAAGTGATGTTTCAAGTATATTTTCTTCATCAACGATAGTTAAGAACTTAGCTACTGCCTCATAACGTTCATACGATGTATGGTCTCTATATCCATCATTTTTTGTATAACCCAACCCAAGTTCGTAGTTCGTATCTTCACTCATAGTTCCAGAATTTGAAAGATAAGTATGCCCGTAACCATAACTACCAACATTTGCTTTTAGCGAACTCTTTTCTTCTCCATCAGGTTTGGATGATCCTACATTAATAACAGCAGATACCGCATCAGAACCATAAAGAGCTGTTCCCGCACCCTTAAGTACTTCTACATTGTCTGCAGATTCAAAACTCGTATATGCTAAAGCATTATGGTTAAAAAAACCTGATGATTGTACTGGAATACCGTCTTGCAAATAAAGAAAATAGGGATTTGTAGATATAGGTGTACGAACAGAGATCATATGTCCGACACCTGACGTTGTTTGTGTTACCAGTACATTAGAGAGTGAATTCAATAGATCTTTTTGTAAAACAACCTGATCTAGTTCGATTTCCTGCGTATCTTTTTTATCTATACTTAATGCTTGAGTAACACTCGCCTCTTCTGTTCTTGTTGCAGTAACTGTCATATCTTCCAATTTTACAACTTCTGCTTGAAGCAGTGAAGCTGTTATAAACGAAATATATATTCCTTTTTTACACATATTATTTTTCCTTGATTATAAAAGTGCATAATCTTAAAAAAAGAATGTTAATTTAGTGTTAAAAGAAAAATTTATACTGTTGGCATACCAAACTTTTGTGTAATAAGTTCACCTTCATCATTAAAATGAAGATAATAGAGCTTATCTTTTGCTACAGTAAGTCCTGCAAGATAGCGAAGTGCAAGGTTTGCCTGAAGTGATCCTAAATGCATCACGATAGGAGCTGTGATACCTCCAGGTTTATGATCTGAGATATTGAAGACCTGAAAGCTGGCCTTCTCAAAGAAACAGACCTGTCCGTTGTACTCTTCCACCGAAGCATAGATCCAAGGAGTATTTGTCTCTTTTGCATACGCGTCTATCTCACTTCTTACAGGTAGATTATCTGTTGCATCCAATATAAGATCATAACTGTTTCCCATATTTTTAAAATCTTTAAAATACATATCAAAAGCGACCATTTTAACAAAAGGATTTTTAGACTCTATGAGTTTTGCCACTGCTTTAGCTTTATTTAACCCTTCATCATCTAATGTAAAGGCGATTTGTCTATGTATATTATGTGAAGATACCGCATCAAAATCTACCATATGGATCTCACCTATACCCGAAGTACCTAATGCCATTGCTAGAGTACAGCCAAGTCCTCCAGCGCCTATCACTGCTATCTTTTTGTTTTGAAGCCCTTTTTGTGTAGCTTCACCCCATAACTGTATCTGTCTGTTAAAATATTCTTCTGCTGTCATGATATATCCTTTCTATACTTTTTTATTCAGCTCTTGATTTTAATTCTTTTTCAAATCCCCAGGCTTTTCGATGTTCTAGCACTTCTGATTTTTCTATCACTTCAACAAGCATAGATTCTTTATCTTCAAGCATCATCTCTACTTCACCATCAGGATTTACAAGCATAGTATCTCCATAAAATTTCCACTTGACCTCATCATCACTATACTCACCTAAACGATTTGCTCTTAGGATGTAACAACCATGTAAAAATGCTTTGGTCTTAATGATCTCACGCCAACGATTATGTGATCCAAATGTAGATGCTGTAGGAAGTAAAACAAGATCTACTTTTTTTTCAGTAACTCTTTGCCAAAAAGGATCAAAATGCAGCTCAAAACCGGCCATAACCATCACCTTAAAGCCTTTAATGTTAAATGTCATAGGATCTTTAAGCGGTGCTACTTTATTGGCAAAAAACTTCTTCTCATTCCAATGCGTATAAGGAAGTAGGATTTGCTGTTCATAATATCTTGCATTTTTAGCAGTCATCTTTACAATGGTCTTATGATAACCGTCTTTTTTCATAATGATAATAGGAGCAATAAACACTATGTCATATTTTTGCGCAAGATTTTTGAGCAGCTCTATATGTTTACGGCTCTGTTCTTTCACCATATTTGGAGCCATGGTAGCAAACTCTTTAAAAAAATGATTTAAGACATTTTCACCAAGAAGCATCACATCTGCATTTCTTTGCTTTGCCTGCTTGAGATAAAATTCAAGTCTTGTAGCATTCATACCCAGTGTTGGTAATTGAAGTGCTGCTACAACAAGTTGTGACATTATAGGTCATCACTTGGGTTTTGATTGGCCTGTTCTATCACCGTAATTTTCGTCTTGGCTTCCTCTATCAGTGTTTGGGCTTCTTTAATGTTTTTCAAACCCTCTTCATAAAGCTTTACAGATTCCTCAAGTGTTATCTCGGGGTTCATCAATTTTTCTAAAAGTGCCTTTGAATGTTCTAATTTTTCTTCAAAACTTTGTTCTTTCATTTTAAAACCTCTCGTATATTATCTTCAAATTTATCAAGTTCTACCAAAAAAGCATCATGTCCATAGTCGCTTTTTACCTCAAGATAGGTATAAACCTGTCCATTACGTTTCATCATTTTAGCGATGTGTTCCATCTCTGAAGGAAAGAATAAATAGTCGGATGAAAAACTTATCATATGCACCTTGGCTTTTATCCGAAAAATGGCATCATGTAAAGAGTCATACCCACGACTCAAATTAAAAGTATTGATCGCTTTAACAATATATAAATAAGAAAGCGGATCAAAAATACGTGAGAAGTTATTGGTATTATACTCCATGTAACGTTCTACTTCATAACGTCCAAAAAGTTCAAAAAGTCCATCATTACTCACATAGTTACGACCAAATTTATCGTCCATTGAATCTGGTGAAAGGTAGGAGATATGTCCTGCTATACGTCCTATGGCCAAACCATCCAACCCTTCTTCTTCAAAAGCATCTACTTCATAGTTCCCATGTTTAAACCTGGGGTCTCTACGTATCGCTTCTATGGCTACTTTGTTAAATGCCATGGTCCATGGTCTCGTTGCATATGTCGCTGCTAACGAGATAATATCATCTGCAAAATTCGGGTAATCCACTGCAAACTGTAAAGCTTGCATACCTCCCATAGAACCCCCTACAACAGCACGAAGATGATAGATACCAAGATCAGAAAGCAGATGCATTTGCGCACGTACCATATCTTTTACCGTGACAACAGGAAATTTGAGTCTATAGGGTGTTTCACTTGGGTAATTGTTACTCATGGGTCCAGTACTTCCAAAACAAGAACCTAACACATTGGTACAAATAACAAAAAATCGAGTCGTATCTATGGCTTTTCCATCACCGATCAGTCCATCCCACCAACCTGCTTTTCTTTCATCTTCATAGATACCAGCAGCATGATGTGAACCAGAGAGTGCATGACAGACTAAAATAACATTGGATTTATCTTCATTCAGCTCACCGTATGTCTCATAAGTGATCTCATACGGTTCTAAGATACGCCCACTCTCAAGGTAAAGAGGAGAGCTAAACTGTGCTGTTTTAGTTTCGATTTTCATTGGGTACTTCTGCGCTTAAATTTAATTATAGTATTTTATCATATTTAAACTTTTGGTGGGTAAACCCACCCTATATGACTTCTATATTTAATCCTATCGTAGGGTGTATTTATCCACCTTTTATAACAATCATTTACCCTAAAGCCTTTGCAAGATCATCGATCAGGTCTTGTGTATCTTCTATACCAACACTTAATCTCACAAGCCCACCAGGTACACCTGCTTCTAATAGTTCTTGCTCTGAGAGTTGTTGGTGTGTAGTACTGGCAGGGTGTGTAATGATAGACTTACTATCGCCTATATTTACAACCAAAGAAAAGATATCTGTACTGTCGGCTATCTTCTGTGCCGTTTCTTTATCTGCTACTTCAAAAGAAAGAAGTCCGGAGTGTCCACCTTTAAAGTATTTTTGTCCCAGTTCATAGTTTGCATCAGATTTAAGTCCAGGATAGTTTACTTTCCCTACTTTTGGATGTGCTTCTAAAAACTCTGCTATAGCCAAGGCAGAAGATGAATGCTGTTTAATACGTAGTGGCAATGTCTCAAGTCCCTGAATATATAGCCATGAGTTAAATGGAGAGGGTGCAGCACCAAGGTCACGAAGTAATGCAAGTCTTACTCTAAGAGTAAAGAGTGGTAGTGGTACATCAGAATATACAAGCCCATGATAACTCTCATCTGGTTCATTAAAATGAGCATAACGTGCATTACCTTTAATTTTCTCAACTAAATTATGACGTTCAACGATCACACCACCTATTGCAAGTCCTTGTCCTGTTGTGTATTTACTCGCACTATGTACAGTAAGATCTACACCATGGTCAAATGGCTTACATAAAATAGGTGTACCAACAGTATTATCTACACAAGTAAGAATGTTATGTTTATTGGCAATAGCCACAATAGCATCAAAATCTGCCACATCTATACTTGGATTTGTAATACTTTCACAAATAATAATTTTTGTTTTATCATCTACCAATGCTTCTATTTCAGAAGGGTTACGTACATCAAAGTAACGTGTTTCTATACCAAAACGTTTGATAGTATGACCTGTAAGTGTTGTAGTTCCACCATAGACTTGTTTTGCCACGATGATATTATCACCAGCTTCCGCCACATTCGCAATAGCATAAAAAGTAGCAGCCATTCCAGAAGCAGTTCCTACAGCAGCTACGCCACCTTCAATAGCAGCAAAACGTTTTTCAAAAACATCTGTTGTA
>QMKT01000082.1 GCA_003646505.1 Campylobacterota bacterium | reverse complement strand
TACTATATAAGAGGTTTTATAAGGTCTTAACATTAATATGACAATTTGACATATTTTCACATACATCTGAGAAAAATAGCTATTCTTTTACTGTACCCTTTTACAGCTAGGGTAGTGTTTCACTTTTGTTCTATTTAGGGTTTGGACTTGGCATTTATATATGGGTGGTAAAAATCTAGAGCAAGAGGTGTGTATATGGAAACAATGTTTTCTGCATTTGCTTTAATTCTTGGAGTAACGAAAGTTACAATTATGTGGTTGAATTACAAAGAGAATAAAAGGAAAAGAAACACAGACAAAGACTAAAGTCTAGTCTCACAAGGCCTAAGGAAGAATCAGTTCCTTAGACTTCTGTGTACCCTTTCCATAATTGTACACAATAAACTTTAAATCAAAATAAAAGCACCTCTTCAAAATTCATAACAAATTTAGATTAAATTCGCTATAAATACAGATAAATTACACTGAACATAAGGAACCCTAATGTCATACGAAATTGAATCATTTGACCCGGAGATTTTTCAAGCTATTGAGAATGAGAGAGAAAGACAAACTGACCACTTAGAGATGATCGCATCTGAGAACTTTACACTTCCTGCAGTGATGGAAGCAATGGGTTCTGTCTTTACAAACAAATATGCAGAAGGTTACCCATATAAAAGATACTATGGTGGATGTGAATTTGCAGATGTTGTAGAACAACTTGCTATTGACAGAGCATGTGAACTTTTTGAGTGTAACTATGCCAATGTACAACCTCACTCAGGTTCTCAGGCAAATGGTGCAGTCTATGCAGCACTTCTTAAAGCTGGAGATAAACTCTTAGGTATGGACTTAAGTCATGGTGGTCACTTGACACATGGTTCTAAACCAAGTTTTTCAGGAAAAAACTACTCAAGCTTTACTTATGGTGTTGAACTTGATGGTCGCATTAACTATGACGAAGTAATTCGTATTGCAAAAATAGTACAGCCAAAGATCATCGTATGTGGTGCTTCTGCTTATGCTAGAGAGATCGACTTTAAAAAGTTTAGAGAAATCGCTGATGAAGTAGGTGCCATTCTCTTTGCTGACATCGCTCACATTGCTGGTTTAGTATGTGCAGGTGAGCACCCCAGCCCATTCCCTTATGCAGATGTTGTCACTACAACCACACACAAAACTCTTGCAGGTCCTCGTGGTGGTATGATCATGACCAATGATGAAGCCATAGCAAAGAAGATCAATTCTGCTATCTTCCCAGGTCTTCAGGGTGGTCCACTGGTACATGTGATCGCAGCTAAAGCAGTTGGATTTAAATATAATCTTTCAGATGCATGGAAAACACATGCAAAACAAGTCAAAGTAAATGCTTCTAAGCTTGCTGAAGTACTTGTAGCTCGTGGTTATGATGTAGTCTCTGGCGGTACAGACAATCACCTTGTACTTGTTTCATTCTTAGATAAAGACTTCTCAGGAAAAGACGCTGACGCAGCACTTGGTGCAGCAGGTATCACGGTTAACAAAAACACCGTTCCTGGTGAAACAAGATCTCCATTTGTCACTTCAGGGGTACGTATAGGTTCACCAGCATTGACTTCCCGTGGGATGAAAGAAAAAGAATTTGAGATCATCGCAAACAAGATCGCTGATGTTCTTGACAATGTAAATGATGCAGCACTTCATGCAACGATCAAAGAAGAGATGAAAGTATTGGCACAAGATTTTGTTATCTATGATAAATCAATCTATTAGGACTTCAAAATAAAAGTATTTGACTTAAACCTTTTAGAGAGTCACTATTATATTAAAAGATCTACGATTGTTGAACAGATACAGTTTAACAATCGTACTTTTTATGCAAAATTTGAACGTATAAATGAACCACTCACACCCTTACTCTTAAAACAACATCAAGATAGACAATATACTATTGCCGTTCCCTTATTGCACCATAATACTACGAATTATTTGCTTATAGAATATAAAGGTGATGAATATCAAAGATTTTATCATTTGGTGAAACATTTATTTAAAAATCTTGACATTTCAGACTATCATATCTATCAAGGTAAAGATGTTGAACGTTTACAAGTGTTCATAGCAGTCTCACCACTTACTTTGGAAGAGGCTGATAGCAAACTACAACACATTTCAGCCGCTCTCAAAGAAAAGATGACCCAAAAATGGAAATGTTTACCTTCAGTCCAACTCCCTGAAGCATATAACATCGTTACTTTACCACACAAAACAGTTTGAATATATAAATATGATATAATTATTTTAAAATTATATCTGGAGATTTCCCCCCTTATGAATGATCACAATCTTGATGACCTAATTATAGATAATATTGAACCAAATAGCAGTAAAACAAAAAGTTTTTTGACCATTGTCGCCCTCCTTATTGTTTTCCTAATAGTGGGTATTATTCTCGCTAAGATCTACACAAATGAATCCAGTAATGCGACACTGACACTTGAAGAAAACAATTCTGAACTGATAGCACCTGAACTAATACTACAAGCACCTTCAAAAGTGGCCAAGGTCAAAGAAGAACCATCACTTTCCACGATCATTGAACAAGAGATCAAAGCTCCAAAAGCTCCGGGAAAGAAAATCAAAGAAGTGACACCTGAACCAAAACCTGTTAAGGTTAAAAAAGAAACTGTACAGGTCACCCAGGAATCCACTCAAAAACCAAAAGTACCCAAAGTCACTAAACCAAAGGTAGTGGAGCCAATTGTAAAAGAACCAGAAGTACCAAAACACGTAGTACAACCTGTAGCACCAAAACCAGTCAAAGTAGTCACTGAACCCAAAGAAATACCTAAAACTGTTTCTGATATCAGCTATTATATTCAGGTAGGCTCTTTTACTCAAAACCCAAGTTCACGCTTTTTATCTGTCATTAAAAATAGTGGCTTTAGCTATACCATCACTAAAGCAAATTCACAAGGCATCAAAAAACTACTGATTGGGTCGTATCCGTCCAGAACTTCTGTTGACACTGCGCTCATACAATTGAGGGACCGTATAAACAAAAAAGCTTTTGTTGTGAAAAAGTAGTCAGGTATGCACAAAACCATTCTTTTTGACCAACTGACCCCAGTTGCACTCTATGGAAAAGTAAAAGAGATCTTCCCAAAAGAGATCACTATGCTCTTTGAATCTGTCGTCAATACCTCTGATGGCAATTTTTCTTTCATTACCATAGGCGCACAAGAACGCTTAAGTTATAAAGATAAAACAACCACCTACATAGATAAAACTGGAACGCAAAAAACATTAGATGAAGATCCTTTTAGCTTTTTAAAAAACTATTATGCTTCTGTAGACCAGTCTCAATATAAAGAAAAAGCTTCCCAAGTCGGATTCTCTTTTGTAGATGGTTTCATAGGTTTCATTGCCTATGATATGGTCAAAGTATTTGAGCCTATACTTGAAGAAAGTATGGATGGCTTAGATGATCCGCTTAATACACCTGATCTTGATCTGGTACGTCCAAAGATCATCATCGCCTACTCACATAAATCTGCAAAACTCACACTCATCCTCAATGATGAGCGTATGATATCAGGTATAGAATCTATAGAAAATCTTTTACATACCACATGTACACCTATGCCTTTAAAAGCAGTAGAACTAAATGGCAAGGGTACATTTAGCATTGAAGAAGCACGTTTTAAAACTTTGGTAGATGAATCAAAAGAAAATATACGTTCAGGAGATATCTTTCAAATCCTTTTAGCAAACAGATATACACAAAAAGGGAAAGTGGATCCTCTTAGTTTTTACAGAGTCTTACGTTCAAAAAACCCTTCTCCTTACCTCTTTTTACTAGACTATGAAGATTTCTCTATCTGTGGTTCAAGCCCGGAAGTCATGGTACGTCTCACTGAAGGTGAAATTCTGCTTCGTCCTATCGCAGGTACGCGAAAACGTGGTAAAAATGCTGCACGTGACAAAGAACTCGAACAAGAAATGTTAGATGATCCTAAAGAGTGTGCAGAGCACCTCATGCTCATTGACCTTGGACGTAATGATGTTGGACGTGTGGCACAAACAGGTACTGTAAAAGTGACTGATATGATGCGTGTTGAAAAATATTCCCATGTGATGCACATGGTCACAGATGTGGAAGCACATATAGATGAGAACAAAGATATGTTTGATCTTTTTGCCGCTACTTTTACCGCAGGTACTATGACCGGAGCGCCTAAAATAGAAGCAATGAAACGCATAGCACAGTATGAAGGTCTTAAACGTGGTTTCTACTCAGGATCGGTAGGATACTTCTCGTTTGACGGGAACATGGATTCTGCCATAGCAATAAGAACATCTCTCATTAAACCTGACAGTATTACACTACAAGCTGGTGCAGGAATAGTCGCTGACTCTGTACCAGAACTGGAATACCTTGAAGTAAAAAACAAACTCGCTGCACTCCTCTCTACACTCCAAGAGATGGAAAAACTGTAAAGATGAGCCACCTATCTTCATGAAACAGCTATTTGCCATTTTTGGAAACCCTGTCTCACATTCAAAATCACCTCTTATGCATAACCTCTCTTTTCAGGGCTTGGGTTATGAGGCTTGTTATGCCCGTCATCTCTTAGAAGATGGCACAAAACTCAAAGAAACTTTTTTCAACCTAAAGCTTAAAGGTGTAAATATCACTGTACCTCATAAAGAGCATGCCTATAATGCCTGTGATGTGTTGGATACTTTTGCACAAAAGATCGGTGTGGTCAATACCATCGTGGAAAAAGAGGGAAAACTCTATGGGTACAATACCGATGCTCCCGGTTTCCTCAAAGCGATCTCTGAATTTAAAAATGCAAATCATGTCCTTTTTTTAGGTGCGGGAGGTACAGCACAATCGACTTCCAGTATTTTAAGAGATGAAGGCTATGAAGTAACATTACTCAATAGAAGTGCAGCACGTTTGGAAAAATATAAAAAAGACGGATTTCAAACCTATACATTTGACAACTTCATTCCTAAAGCCTATGACCTAGTCATTAATATGACTTCTGCAGGCTTGGAAGATGACTCACTTCCTGCTCCAAAAGCACTGCTTGAGAGTGTAATACCTCAGGCCAAAGCTTGTATTGATGTTATCTATGGGAAAGAAACACCCTTTTTAAAGCTTGCTAAGTCATATAATAAGCCTACGAAAGACGGTTCAGATATGTTGCTTTATCAAGGTATTATTGCATTTGAATATTTTACAGACCATGCGTATACCTTTGATGAGATCAAGCCACATATGGAAAAAGCATTTATCTTATGAGAAGAATTGAAATTCAGTACAGTGAGTTACTAAATGACAAATCTTAAGAAAATTTTTCTAGGCTTCCTGTTTTTAATGCTCATAGTCCTTGGAATTATTTGGGTCAACATTCCTAAGATCACGCCATACTACACGCAACTCTCTAAAACCCGTGTTGGATTAAATCTTGACCTGCAACCCAAAACACAAAAAGAAGCACATTTTGTCGGTTCACAAAAGTGTAAAGAGTGTCATGAAGAGGAGTCGCATGACTGGAAAGCATCTTTACATTCCAAAATGATACAGGATATTAAAAAAGACCCTTCTGTAGTAATAGCTGACTTTACAATGCTACCTGAAGATGCAGACTTTACCCTTGCTCAAGCGGTGTATACCATAGGAAGTAAATTTAAACAACGATATATGATACCAGCAGTCATTAATGGAGAAGAAGACTTTCGCTTAGGAAACTATCAGTGGAATGAGGAAAATAAAAAATGGCAATCATTTAAACCTTATAAGTATTGGTATAAAGAGGCATATCCCCACGACAACAAAGAATTTCCAACCTCCAATGCCTGTGATGGTTGTCACTTTACAGGCTATATGTCAACAGGGAAACGTGTAGAGCCTTCCATATCTTGTGAGAGTTGTCACGGACCTGCCAGTAAGCATGTGGAAGATCCTGACAGTATTGTCTTTAAAGCAAGTCTATCTGACCCCATACGTACCAATGAAGTCTGTTTTCAATGTCACATGAGAAACAGAGACAAACGTATTGAAACCGAAAATCTTAAGGTCAAAGATCTATGGATGAAGGCAAAAGATTACCCTGACGGGTATGAGCCCGGAAAACCTCTTATAAGTTACAAACTCCCCGCTCCTTTTGCTTTAGGCGAAGAGACAAAAGAGTTTTGGGCAAATGGGTCGGCTAAGAAAAACAGAACTCAGGGAAATGAGTATATCCATGACCGTATGTATCAACACGGTATAACCTGTATCAACTGTCATGACCCGCATAAACTGACCAATACCGCTCAAAAATCCGAAGGCAATGATGCCTGTATGAAATGTCACTCCTTTGGCTCCATCATCGGTCCTCATCAGGATATGCTTGAAGAACATACACACCATAAAGCGAACTCAAAAGGCTCTTTATGTATTGAGTGTCATATGCCTAAAACAGCAAAGCATACGGGGAAATCACCTTTAACCGTTCGTTCACATCTCTTTACATTTACCTATCCTGCACAAACAAAAGCATATAAGATGCCCCCAGAGACCAATGCATGTTATGTCTGCCACAAAGACAAGACCTTGGACTCTCTCCAGAACAACTTAAAAAAATGGGGAAGACTTGAGTGGGAAAAATTAGAACTTCCAGACATTCATTTCAAATAATGCTATTTGATTTCAATTAACCTTTAGTCATTAAAATACATACTACAACATAAGGAAGCCCATGATTAATATTTTAATGATCGAAGATGATACAGAGTTTGCAGAACTGCTCTCTGAATATCTTGCACAGTATGATATCAAGATCACTAACTTTGAAGACCCCTATTTGGGACTCAGTGCCGGGGTTAAGAAGTATGATCTTCTTATCCTTGATCTTACCCTTCCGGGTATGGATGGCCTTGAGGTGTGTCAAGAAGTAGTTGAAAAATATGATATTCCTATTATTATCTCTTCTGCCCGTTCAGATATAAACGATAAGGTAGAAGGTTTTGCGATCGGAGCAGATGACTATCTGCCTAAACCTTATGACCCCAAAGAGATGTATGCGCGTATTACCTCACTGCTCAGACGTTATTCTAAATCAGAAAAAGCAGATTTAGACATACCTAAAAGTGAATTTGAACTCAAAGGAGATACGCTTTACTTTAAAAGAGAAGCACTCTCTTTAACACCTGCAGAATTTGAAGTACTTAATCTACTGGTCAAACACCAAGGTGTCACACAATCACGTGAACAGATCATCAACACAACAGGAAGTATGAGCATAGACTCCCAAGGAAAAAGCCTGGATGTCATCATCTCCAAAATACGTACTAAATTAGGTGATAACAAACGCATACAAGCCGTGCGGGGTGTAGGCTACAAACTCGTATGATCATTACCTCTCTGCGCAGCAAGATCAGGATCGTATTTGCTGTAACACTTATGTTACTGGGTATTTTATTTATCTCTTCTCTCAAATATGATCGTGCCCTTATGGAAGAACATACACAGACGCAAGAGCGTGCTATCTCCCACTATCTCTATAGTTATTATCTTAAACATGGAAAAATAGATGAAGCTTATCTGGATGCACAAAATGTATCGTTGATCACAGATAAGGGTATGGTTGTCAAGATAGAACGTTTTTTTAAAGAGAAAAACAAATTTAAACGTTACGCTGTTGATACCTATCGTTTAAAACGTATTATGATCATCAATAATGATCGATTTAAACTCATCTTGGAAAACAAAAACAAAGCAAAATTTCCACTCAAACGTATCATCGTTTTTTCTATTGTTTTCCTTCTCATTATACTTTTATACTTGTGGATCATGAAAAGTTTAAAACCTCTTTCCACGCTAAAAAGTCAAATACAAACATTCTCCCAAGGTAACTTAGACATAGAATGTAAAAGTGACAAAGAGGATGAGATTGCTGAAGTAGCCAATGAATTTTACCATGCAGTAACCATGATACGAGAACTCTTACACTCACGTCAACTTTTTTTACGTGCCATTATGCATGAACTTAAAACACCCATAGCCAAAGGTCGTCTTGTCTCCGAGATGCTGGATGATGAGAAAAATAAAGCACGTATGCACAGTATCTTTGAAAGACTCAACCTTCTCATAGATGAATTTGCAAAGATCGAAAAGATCACTTCCAAAAACTTTGATCTGATCATTAAACCTTATAAGATGAGTGACTTGATGGAAGCC
The DNA here is from genome assembly GCA_003646505.1 of Campylobacterota bacterium. Classification (GTDB taxonomy): domain Bacteria; phylum Campylobacterota; class Campylobacteria; order Campylobacterales; family Sulfurovaceae; genus Sulfurovum. The sequence continues at coordinate 314 of QMKT01000082.1, read as the reverse complement.
AGTACTGATATGCTCATGATAGAAAATCCTAAACGTCTCATCACAACTAAAATTGAAAAAGATTATAGTGCAGAAGTAGATTTTGAACTTTTCACCCTTGTCATCAAAAACCTGCTTGACAATGGCATAAAATACAGTACAGATAAACATATTATCGTTGTTATCTCTGAGAATAAAATAGAAATTAGAAACAATGCCCAAGCACTTAAGGAACCATTGGAAAATTATTTCAAACCTTTCCACACTTCTAAAAAAGGTTTAGGCTTGGGACTTTACATTGTAAAAAGTATTTTGGATATTCATCAAATGGAGTT
>QMKT01000081.1 GCA_003646505.1 Campylobacterota bacterium | reverse complement strand
TCTGGTCTATGGTAAGGGTGAAGTTCGCGTGTAAATGGCAGCGCAGAGACTTCATCCATTTCAGGTTCATTAAGGTAGTCACATGGCGGATTTTGTATGGCATACCGAGTGTCTACTTTTTGGCAGAGTCCTTTTGCTGCAATGGGATCATTATTGTCATAAAAGAGATCAAAAAGGTCTATGTACTTCTCTTTATTATCTAAACAGTCCTGATGAGAAGGCATTTGGTGGTAACTTTCTACAGGTTCTTTACTTATGTAACATACACCACGTACATTTTTCCAGTCTTTACCTTTATCAATAGCAGATGTAAGGTCACGGATGGCCTGTTCTCCCATACCATAAATGAGAATGTCTGCTTTAGAATCAAAAAGTATGGGTTTTCTAAGTTTGTTCGTCCAGTAGTCATAGTGTGTGACACGTCTAAGACTTGCTTCAATCCCACCCAATACCACAGGAACAGTATTTTTAAAATTTTGACGTATGAGATTGGTATAAACCAGTACTGCACGGTCAGGACGTTTGGTATTTTTACCACCTGGCGTATAGTCATCTGAATTTCTAAACTTCTTAGTTGCGGTATAGTTGGCAACCATAGAGTCGATACTTCCACCGCTCACACCCCAATAGAGTCTTGGTTCACCTAAACGTTTGATGTCTTTGTCACTTTTCGCATCAGGTTGACCGATGATACCAACTTTATAGCCAAGTTTCTCAAGCATACGTCCGACTGTAGCAACACCGATAAAAGGAGAGTCTATGTAGGCATCACCAGAGACAAGTATAATGTCACATTGTTTCCAACCACGTGCATCCATCTCAGCTCTTGTTGTAGGTAAAAAGTCCTTTTCGCTGAAGTTTACGTTTGGGTTGTTTTTCATTTTTTTACTCATTGCTTTGTACCTTAGTGTTTAGAAATATCATATCGACTAGCCATGGAGAGAAAAAACTCTTTTAGAGCATAAGCGGTAGCACCATAGATCGTTTTCATCTCATAGCCTATAGCAGGAGTTTGTGCAATTTCAAGAAGTTTCTCTAACTCTTCTATACTAAAATCTTTGGTTGCATACAGCGTTTCATTGTGGGATGATTCTATCATCGTCTTCATATAGGATTCACGACGTTGCTTCATAGTTTCATCATCTAAATTCTTTCCGCCTTTTGCACTTTGCATAAGTGGTTTCATAAGTTCATCAAACATTACTACCATAGACTCTTTGTTGTTGACCTCAGAGTTTATCTTTTCTACAAGCCCTAGGCGTACACTGGCTTCAGGGTCTTCTTTCAGTCTCTTGATATAGTTTTCTGTTTCATTACTCTCTGTATAGTTAACAGATGTTGCTGAGATAAATTGTAAGAATATGACATTCTTATAGCTTTGCAGTACTTCTGCCATTTCATTTTCACTTAAATGGGTTTGAATATACTCTTTAAAACGAAGCGAGAACATCTGCATATCATAGGTTTCATTCTCAGAAGCATTATTATCTTGACTAAAACCATTTTGCATAGAAGAGAACTGTGATTCAAGTAAAAGAAGTTCTTCTTCTGCATTGGAAATAGAAAGATACTGCTCAACCTGCTCAAGTGTTGCTGCAGTAGAAAAAAATGGTAAAAAAAGGGCTATGATCAATAATCGTTTAAGACACATTATTTACTGACTCCCTGCATTGAACTGTTGGTTTTTATCATAATCGCATTATAGCCAATTTTAGGCCTGCCTGCTATGTTAACTTTTTACCTTTAATAAGTACAGCAAAGAATCTTAAAGACCATAGGATAAACATTAGCATCCATACTGTGGCGGAGATGTCAAAAAGTACCATATAGTTCCATCCTAATGCAGAGGCAAAAGAGGTAAGTATACGTAGAAGGACCACGACCTGTGTCCAGATAAAAAGTATTTTTACCCATTTGTCAGCCTGCATGGCGTTACCTGAATGTCCAATGGTCACACGGGTACCAAAACCAATAAGTATAGTAAATACAAATCCAAGCATAAGTACATGGATGTCGAGAAACAGGAAGTCTACCTCGGTAATGAGTGTCAATAGATTACTCAAAGCAGCGACTATAAAAGCTACAGGGATCCAATACATAGCAATATGTAAGACCCAAAGCATAGGATTTGGGTTTGGAAATGGCAGTTTCCATCGTAAAAGTTCTTTTCCCAAGATATAGCCTAATGCAATATCAACAATGAATGAACTATGCGTAACAAACCCTTCAAGTATGACATGCAGTACTAAGAGGGAAAAAACAATGACAAATAACTTCTCATTTTTCTCTACCATGCTGTGAGAGAAAAAAGGTATCATGCGCTGAGCCACAGTAAAAGTAAGTAAGAAAAGATACAAATAGATCGAGATCTCAATTGAAAGTCCCATTAAAGGCATATAGAACAGTTCTGCAATGATAAACAAGAGATGAGAGAACAATCCCAATTTTATTGCAAGCAGTATCCAGTAAACATCCTGTTTGTCTTCCATGTTTGTGGTTAGGTACATCTTTCTTAGCATAAGCATACCTTTAAAGTGTCCTGCAAAAAGGAGGAACATTGCAGTACCAGAAAATACTGGCGTTACGATACTCCCAAGCAAATACAATATAGACCCAAGATAATAGAGTGTAAATACACCCATATAACTCTTTAGCTCTATAGGTTCAGTGGCAGTAAAGCGCGGGAAAGTAGTAAATAAAAAAGCTAAAAAAGCAGGGGTGAACATAAGGTAGGTTATACCATAGGCATGAAAGCTTGAAGGTGTTATCGCAAGGTTTAGTACACCTTTATATGCAAGAAGAAATACTAGCATGGTAATGATCGCATTCACAAAGGCTAACACAAAAAAGGGTTGATGGGGTTGAGAAAAAAAGTAGTTACTTTTGGGGTCTTCGCTAAATTTCATATGCATTGAATTATCCTTGTATTTGATTTGATTATATCATACCCAAATAATATCAAATGAGCATTGATATTACTCAATAAGTATTAATTTCATATTAGGGATACTTTTAATGCGGATCTTAACATATTGACATACAGCTTTTTTTTCAGTACTGCTTTATATGTGGATCGTCACTATAGGATTACAGACTTTTGTTCTACCCGATAAAAGACCCATAGAGCTGCCGGAAGATGTCATTGGTTTGATGTTTGTTCTTTATGGATTGTTGGCTGTTTCTGTACTCATGGGAACCCTTGTCTCTACCATGATAAACAATAAGTACTATATGAAATTTTTCAGCATCATCGCTATAGTGGGACTGGCAACGCTTTTGACCACTAAAAGTATGTTTGGCTGAGTCAAGACATAAGTAAAACAGCTATAATCTCACATGTTAAAATATCTCAACGGTTATAATGCTCATTGAGTATTCCAATACTATAATTAGGCTATAATACACAAAATAAAAAGGTTCCTTTATCATGTCTACACATCCAACACTTTTACAACAATTTCGCTCTTTTTGTTATCAGAATAAGGCAACAGACTTTGAACAGGCTGTCGAATATTTTGCTGTCTTTGGTGGCATGGGGTGGAATGTTGATTTCTCTAAACCCATTGAAGAACTTATAGAAAAAAAAGTACTCTCTAATTATCGTTACATACATGGTGATCTTACAAAGATCACACATTCAAAGCCTACATATCATGCAATGCTTACAGCTATAGCTACGGGAGACAGGCGAGAATATTCTGCCTTTAAAAAAGTAAATATAGGGAGAGAAGAGGGTGAAGAGGTAATTGATTTTCTTATAAAAGATGGTTTTTTAGTCTTTGATAAATCAGTGGAAAAACCGGTAAATGAAAAAGATGGTATTTCAGACAAGCTTTTATTTATTACTCCCTTTATGCGTTTTTGGTTTGCAGTCATTTCTCCTACTTATAAAAGTATAAAAGAGGGTGATTACAAGGAAGTAAAGGAACGCTGGTCTCATATGAAGGCAGGCTTTTCTACACTGATCTATGATCAACTGGTCTTAGAAATGTTCCAACAAGGTTTTAAAGATACTTTTGAAGGAGATCCTATTGTTGCTCTAGGTGGTTATTGGGATAAAAATGTTGAGATAGATATTTTGATAAAAAGAAAGTCTGGTGAACTGATAGCCGGAGTCTCTAAGTATTCTAAGTCCAAGGCTAATAAAAATGAATTGACAAAATTAAAAGAGAAGTGTACTCAGGCTGAACTTAAAGTAGAAAGCTTTATCATTTTTTCTAAAAATAAATTTTCATCTGAACTTAAAAAAGAAAAAGGGGAGAAGTTACAACTTTTTTCTCTTAGAAATCTTAGTGGTCTTGTCGCAGACCTAAGTGAAAAAGATCTGCTTGAGCATACAAATAAAATGTATTAACCCTACTTGATAAAGTAGGGGTTGGTTGAATACTTATGGAATATTTACTATGGTGGTTTCATTTGCTACAACAGGTACATTATAGACCTGTTCTAAGATTTCCAGATAGGTACCATTAACATCTTGGGACGTAACAATAAGATCATAAATTCCTGTAGTAAGCCAAGGTAGAATATAAGTACCATCTGTGGCATCAGCACTTAAAACAGAATTTGTAAATGTATCAACTTCAGAATTATCCCATGTACTCTCTTCATAGGCATATATGATTACAGAAGAAACATTTGCATCTAGGGCTAGCGTTACTGTACCATTGATCTCGCCCACTGTTACATTATCAATGATCTTGATAGTAGGACGAAGCTTATATCTCCCATTCCCTGTGTTGGTAACAGATTTTCTTACATCAAAATCAGCAGTCACATTGACCTTTCCACCTGCTGGAATAGTAAATCCTCCAATAGCTTTAAATCCTGTCTGGTCTCCACTTGGAACTTCCAAAAGTTGCTCACCTCCTACTACAAGATCAACATAACATCTGTCAGTATCTATCACAAAACGTACATGTGAGATCTCACCTGCGGGTAATTCTACATAGTTGAGCAGTGTCGTGTTCCCATCTTGGAGATCAAGTAGATTGATCGTTCTTGATTCATTCAGGTCGACATCTTGCCAACTGTCATTGCTGTCTGCATATTGGTAGCGTAGTGCATCAAAAGTGACATACACCCCTTTAATATTCTCATCATCAGTTGGGGCATCTGTAAGACTGAGTGCAACTGTTCCTGTTTGTGTGGTAGCTGTTGTATCACTACTGCCACCTCCACATCCTGAGATGAATGTAATCATTGTTAACGATAGTACAATGCCTATCAATTTATGAAATTTTTTCATAGTTATATATCCTTAATGTAAATGGATGTTGCTCAAAAGAAGTATTAATTGATTTTGGTAGCCTGGCGATCTTAAAGTGTAAGACCCATAGCTTTCCGTCCTTGCTTCACAACAAGTTTGGCGCAACAAAATTAGTTGAATTAAATAAAATACATGCATTTTATTTAAAATATTTCATATGTATATCGTTTTAATTGTATAGGAAGATAAGTTAAATTATTCTTAGGGTGTATGTTGCTAGAGTTTAAACGTGATATAATAAAATAAAAAGGATATGGTCATGGATGAAACAGAGGTAGTAGGACAGCCAAAACCAAGTATTGAAAGAGTGTTATACACGCTTCTTTATTTAATCATAGGTAGATTTATCTCTATGGTTCTTTTTGTGATCACAATTACACAGTTTATCTATAGTTGGCTAGGTGATGAACCCAATGCAAAGATCTTGGTGTTTACTCAAAATATGGCTGAGTATACAAAGCAGCTTGTGGAGTATGTAGGTTTTAATACAAATGCAAAACCATGGCCTATAGGTGATTGGCCTGATATTTAATGCATACTATTAATACGGCCAGTTCATACTCTGTTCATAGTTGACCACTATAATTTTTACAAAAATTTTAAGGAATAATCATTATGCAAAAAATTTTATTGCTATTAACATTGACAAGTACGATGATATTTGCATCCTCTGGTGCCCAGCTAACTAAAACAAACTGTGCTTCATGTCATACATTAACAACACCTACACCAGCCATGATCCCAGATATGAAAGCACCGGCTATGGATGCTGTTATGTTTCATATCAACCTTGATATGAGTGATAAAAAAAAGATCAAAGCTTTCATTATAGATTATGCTATCAATCCTAAAGCATCTAAATCTGTATGTGAATCCAATAAAGTAGAACAATTTGGTGTGATGCCTTCACTGAAAGGTAAAATTTCAGAAGCAGATTTAGGAGTTGTTGCAGATCATTTAATAGCCAATTTCCCTAGTCCAAAATTTGTTACGATGATCAAAGAGATACAGAGAAATGACAAAATGAATGCCTTGGTTAATTCACCATTCCTCATCAATCAAAGGGCATTACCTCATATGACTAAGGTGCTCGTACACAATTGGGACAAGGCAACACTTGGATTGACTGAAGATCAAAAAGACAAATTGATCGATGTACGTATTGATACGATGTCAGCGGTAGGTAAGCTCAAAAAACAGATTAAAGTATTGGAAGCAGATATCATAGAGGTTTTGGTAGACGGTGAAGATCCTAAAAGTGTGGATGCAAAAGTCGATGAAGTTGCAAAATTAAAAGCACAAGCGACAAAAGTACATCTCAAATGTATTTCTGAAACGACTGCTATTTTAACAGATGAACAAATGGAGTATTTATTCCCATTTTGGGATCTTTAATAGATCTGGAGGATTTATCCTCTGATCTCTAAAAAGTTTTTGGTACTTATATCATCCCAAGGCTTATTTAGTTTTACAAATTTCTGATAACTTTCCAAAACACGTTTAAAGTCATCACTTTTAGTACTCTCTTTTTCAAGTACTTCCTGAAGGGCTATCTTGGCTGCATCCATCATATCTTTAGGGAATGTTTTGATCTGTACATTTTCGGGTAATGTCTGCAGTGCTTTTGAATTTTCATAACGAAACTCTTGCAGCATAGTTGCGGTCATCTCTTCGGAGGCAGCAGTGATGATGGCTTGATGCTCAGCACTTAGCTTTTCCCACCGTGTTTTGTTAAAAGTGATCTCCAGGATGGAACCAGGCTCATGCCATCCGGTATAGTAATAAGGAGCTGCTTTGGCAAAGCCCATCATACTGTCAAGTGCAGGTCCTACCCATTCAGTCGCATCAATCGTACCACGTTCAAGAGAAGTATAGATCTCTCCGGCAGGAAGAAGCACGGGATTAACCCCAAGTTTTTTCATCACTTCGCCACCAAGTCCAGGGATACGCATTTTAAGACCTTTTAGATCAGCCAGAGAATTGATCTCATTTTTAAACCAGCCACCCATTTGAGGACCTGTAGTACCACCTATAAGTGGGTAGAGGTTGAACTTACCATACATCTCACGCCAAAGATCATACCCTCCACCGAATTTCATCCAGGTGATCATCTCTTCACTGGTGAGACCCAAAGGCATGCCACCAAAGATTGAAAAGGCGGGGTTTTTACCCTTCCAGTAGTAGACACCAGAGTGAAAAGCATCTATCTGAGCAGCGGAAGTTGCATCAAATACCTGCAGGGCAGGGACAAGGATATTTTTAGCATAGACTTTGATCTCCAGACTTCCTCCAGAGAGTTCAAAACAACGTTTGGCAAAGTTATCGACACCCGTTCCCATAATGGGAAAGTGCGCAGGCCATGAGGTAGCAAGTTTAAGTGTGACCTTTTTAGCTTTTTTGATGGCTACAGATCCATCTTCTGATTTTTCTTCTGCTCTATGACATCCATTGACAGCAAGTGCTGTGGCGCCTAATGCTGTTGTGGTTAAAAAGTCTCTTCTTTTCATTTATATATTTGCCTTTTTATGTACCTAAATATGTATGGAATTATAGCAGGATTTGAAAAAGTGAGTATAGAAAACCCACTTGATAGTTAACTTGAACAATTTTTTAACATAGATTAATCTAGACAAAGTACCATACGCATATATAAAATATAAAGGCTTCCATGAACTGTCATATTTGCGACAAAGCTACAGTGTCCTTTGTATACGAGAAAACAGATATCATATACTATCATTGTGAAGATTGTGAATATATATTTAAATCACCAGAAGTTTATCAAGATCTTAATTCTCAAAAAGAGCGTTATAACTTGCATGAAAATGATGCAGAAGATGAAGGATACCAAGCCTATTTTAAACGTTTTTTGGACTTTACCCTACCTTTAGCGGACCATCCTGAAACAGCATTGGATTTTGGCTGCGGAAGAAGCTCTCTTTTGGCAAGCCTTTTGGAAAAAGAAGGGGTGCGCTGTGATTATTATGATCCTATTTATCATCCGGATACACTAAATGAAAGTAAGAAATATGATCTTATCGTTTCCACAGAAGTTTTTGAACATTTACATCAGCCAAGAGATGTATTTGAAGATTTGTTGGGACGGTTGGAAAAGGGTGGATTTCTGGCAATTCAAACACAGTTTCATCCTAATGATACAGAAGCATTTAAAAAATGGTATTATCATCAGGATCCTACACATATAGTGTTTTTTACGACGCAGACCTTTAAAGTACTTTGTAAAGTG
>QMKT01000080.1 GCA_003646505.1 Campylobacterota bacterium | reverse complement strand
GCTAATAAAAGAAATAAAACCATGGTCTTTAGCTAAAAGTAATTCATCTACTAAGATGGGGATAAATAGTGGGATGGCCACTATTAAAAGTGTGGCAATGATGGCTATAATATTTCCTAAAATCACTTCTCTTCTATGCTCTAAAAGTTGAAGTATAATGCCCTTTATACTACAGCTTGGATTTTGCATTAGAGACTGTCTACGATCTTAAGTATCTGTGTTAGATCTTTTTCATCCACACAATGTGTAGCTGCCTTTTTAAGTACAGGTTTTGCACAAAATGCCACACGTGTATCTGCATGGGCAAACATACTCATATCATTGGCTCCATCACCTACCACTAGAGTATCTGCGCGGCTTACCCCCAATAACCCTTGCATACGTACGATCATATCACCTTTGGCATCAGAGTACATCATTTCTCCACCAACCTGACCGGTAAGGATACCTCTTTCAGTATGTAAGAAGTTTGAAAAATCAGCATCAATACCCAGCTTCTCACAAGCAGGTTTGGTTGCATTTCTAAAACCACCGGAAAAACAGACTACAGTGTAACCTCTCTCTTTAAGTCCAGTCACAACCTCTTGTGCCCCAGGCATCATAGGAAGTTCTGAACAGATTGCATTAACCCTCTCCTCTTCTAACCCTTCTATAAGTGCTACTCTTGCTACCAGTGACTTGAAAAAGTCTAACTCTCCAGCCATTGCTCTCTCAGTAATCGAAGCAACAGCTTCTTCAAGTCCAAGTGGTGCAGCTAAAAAGTCGATGGTCTCACCATCCATTAATGTTGAGTCAAAATCAAATACGGCTAGTTTGGACATCTGTGTTACCTCTATATATGCATTATTTTGATAGAATTATAACCAATTAACCCAAAAGAGATAAATATGTTTGAAAAATTTTGTGACGTCCTTTGCCTTGAGAAAAGATTTATTACTGTTGAGATAAACCCACCGCACGGTGCTTCTATAGATGCTCTCATTGAAGACATTAAAAAGCACAAGCTACAAGATAAAGTAACAGGTTTTTCCTGTACAGACAATCCTTTGGCAAAACTCAAAATGTCCGGTGTTCTCTCTGCTATCAAAGTACAGCAAACATTTAATAAACCTGTCATAGCCACCATGAGTATGAGAGACAAAAACAAGCTTTCACTACAATCTACCCTGCTTGGAGCAAATGACTTTGATCTTCGTTGTATCTTGGCACTTACGGGTGACCCGGCAAAGTATTCAGACCAACCGGATGTCAAAGGTGTACTGGAGCGTGATTCTACCCTGCTTCTAAGTATCATCCACCACTTAAACAAAGGGGTTGACTACTCCAACAAAGCACTCAATCCTGCACCAAAACCCATCTACCCTTTTGCTGTGACCAACTCTACTGCAAAAGATATGAACTCTCTGAAAAAGCGTATGGTTAAAAAATTAAACTACGGTGCACGTGCTATCATCACCCAACCTGTGTATGATTTAAACAATGCCAAAGAACTTTTAGCCCTCTTTGAAGAAGCAAAAGAGCTAAGCATCAGAGACACAGCAAAAGAAGCCCACCTGGTCTTAGGTCAGTTTCCTATAGTAAGAGCAAGAACTGCGAACTTCATAGATGACAAAGTACCTGGGATCTCTGTACCTAAAGACATTATAGACGAGATGAACCTCGCAGCGATGGATGGAGAAGAAAAAGAACAGGAAGTAGGCTTCGCGCTTTCTAAACGTATCTTTGATGAAATTATGGACTTACATGGAAAAGTGCATTTGATGACGCATAATAGGTTTGATCTTTGTAGTGAGCTGATTGGTTAGTTTATGTTGACTAAAAACCATATTATTGACGGTTTTTTTCAAAGAATTTGCTAAAGAGTTAGCTGCTTGATTGAGATGGAATTGCGTTAGTGATTAGAATAGGCTAGACAAAATACAAGAGAAAAATAAAAGCTTCGGAAGTGGTGACTTCAGTCCCACTCACAGTTGTAACTTTTTGGAAGTTATATATTACATAATACAAGTTTGAATTTTTGGTGGAACTAAAGTCTCCACTTCCTAAGAAACATGACAATTTGAAATATTTTTAGAATAATTTTAAAGATTGGGATATTATTTTGATGCAGCTCTAGCTTGTTTACTCAAACAACAGGTACGAACTGCTGTTTGAATCTCAAGTTAAATCTTAACTGTGAGAGGTGGTGAAAATAATGAATAATATTATTTTCATACTTGCGGTAATTCTTGCTATCTTACGATGGCTGAATTCTCGTTAAACACAGAGAGAGGTAAGACTCTCTCTTCAAACGTATTTTAACACAAATGTTATTACTTGTAAAGTTAGACTTCAAACGCATCAAATATATATCTATACAGTAAACCATACAAAGTAAGGAATAACAGTGGCACAGCCCAAATGAGTCCTATACCAAAAGTCATAATACCCGCTAGAAAAATAAGACTCAAAAGAAACATGAGTCCAAAGACTTTAAACCAGTGTTTTGTTACTGTTTTTCTTGAAAATTCCATCGCTTCCCATACGTCCATCCCTTTATCTGCTATAAGAGGTAAAGTAAATACATAAGCAATACTCAGATAAATACCAGGTAACACAAGCAGTATAAATCCTATGATCGTCATTACATAGATAAGAATACCTGCCAATGCTAACTTACCCATAAGATGATAATAGTTAAAAACAGATTTAAATTTTATATTTTCACCACGTGAATAGTTTATAGCCATCATGATGATACCAACCATTAGAGGCATCAGTACAGGGTAACTTAGGATAGTGACGATCTGTTGATTGAGAAGATTAGGTTCTTCTGTCGGAGAAGGAAAGAAAATACCCAAAACGATCTGTAATGCAATAGCAACGACAAGATAAACCCCAAACGCTGCAACAAAAGTCCCTTTTACTCCATCTAAATGACGAAATCCTTCTTTGATGATCTCTATAATGTTAAAATCATACTCTGGTATATTCTGTGCAGGCATATTTTCATTTTCCATTTATACTTATTCCTTAAAATTTAAAAACTCATTATAACTTAAAAAATATAGTTTTGTTAAATATCTTCTGCTATACTCTCAAAAATTAAAATTAGGAGTAATTATGTCTGAATTAAAAAAATTCCGTCTCATCAATAAAATAGAGGGTATCTCGTATATAATTTTACTATTCATAGCAATGCCAATGAAGTATAGTTTTGGGATCCCAATGGCTACAAAGGTTGTAGGTATGCTTCACGGTGTACTTGTGTTTGCATTTATCTATCAGATCATTGAAGCGAAGAGAGAAGCAGGATTTACATTGCAAGAGACTGCAATTTACTCTATCTTGTCACTTATCCCATTTGGTTCTTTCTATACAGATAAGCTACTTGCTAAAAAAATGATCACAGCGTAGCGCATACCTTTGGCTACAGCTACAATGAGTGCGAACCACTTAAAGTCGTAGCGTAACACACCTGCAATAAAAGTCAATGGGTCCCCGATAATAGGAACCCATGACAGAAGTAATGCCCATCCTCCATATTTACCAAAAAACCCTCTGGCTTTATCCATTTTTTTTACAGAAAGATATTCTTTTTCTTCAAGGTACGCCTCACCTTTTAATCCCAACCAATAGTTCACCATAGAACCCAGCGTATTGCCAAATGTTGCAACAGACCATAAAAATAGTAGTGAATAGTTTTGAGAAATATCATACAGAAGTAAAGCTTCACTGCCTAAAGGTAAAAGTGTTGCTGCAAGAAAAGAGACTGTAAAGAGTGTTAAGTAAACCATTAGAGGCTTTTAAACACCACATTACCCTCTTCTACTACAGCAACTTTATTTTGGCATGCCTGAGAAGGTAAAGAGATGTATTTACCTACTATTTTAGATTGATGAAAGTGTCCCTCGATAACAAGATCTGCTTCTTTATAGTTTTCAAGTATAGCTTCTACTCTTTTTTCAAAGCAATGAAAAGTCAAGCAAATATGTTTTTGAGATAATTTTTTCATACGATGATCAATAATAGCTTTTTCAAAAGGTTTTAAAAATGTCAGTGTCGTTTTATTACGTAAAACCTTACAATAAAGGTCATAACCGAATCCTGTCACATATTTGTCACCATGAGAGATGGCAACTTTTTTTTCATCCAGTTGAAATACTATGGGTTGTTGTTCTCTACTATATACCTTTATATCTGGGAAAATTGCAGAAAGACAAAAATCATGGTTGCCTTCAAAATAGTGTATTTCTATTTTTTTTGAAAGTGTCTGTAATAAGCTGATGGCTTCAGAAGAAAATGTTTGAATGTACCCATTGTATCCAAACAGAAGATCAAAGTTATCACCCATTAAAAAGAGTTGGGAAGTCTTTACTTCTCCACTTTCTAATTTTTGAAGTAAGTTTAAAAATGCATCACCATGATGAGGGTAATGTGAGTCAGCTATAAAGATTGCGTTTTCTTGTATCTCAATCATATTACCTCTATTTTCTTCTCTTTTAATTGCTCTACCCTGTCACTTAGAACACCCTTGAAAGCGCAGCGATTTGAGAACAGTGACGACTTTTGGTTACTTTTCTAGAAAAGTAACGAGAAAGCTATCTGGCAATCTGGGATTATATATTAATTTTTCGATTTAACAATAATACAATCCCAAACTGCATGTGGGTTGTCTCTTCTTTTTATTAATATGTGCCCTACGGGGTTACGGCATATACGAAATAACCGGTATACCCATACCCTCATCATATCCACACATCAAGTTTGCAGCAACTAAGGCCTGTGAACTAGCCCCACGAAGTAAGTTATCGATAGCAGAACTTACAAACAAAGCATTGCCATTTTTAGCAGCAAAAATATCACAAAAATGTGTGCCTGCTGTACTTTTAATATCTACAGGTGTTTCACGTATACGAATGAACGGGTCATTAGCATAATGTTTTTTCAGTACTTCAAGAGGATCAATATCTTCTTTTAATACAGCATACACAGAAACCAGTTCACCACGTGTTGCAGGTATAAGATGGGGTACAAAGTTCACGTTCATTTTAGCACCGTATACTTTTTCTATCTTCTCTGCAATTTCAGGTGCATGACGATGTTTAAGTGGATTGTAGGCAAATATGTTCTCATTCATATTAACAAAATTTGTCATCTCTGTAAGCTTTTTACCTGCACCACTGACACCTGACTTTGCATCTACAAAAAGAGGTGCGTTTGTATCTAGGTAAGGAATGAATGGTAAAATACCAAGTAGCGTAGCAGTAGGATAACAACCCGGACCTGCAGCTAATTTTGCTGTTTTCAACTCTTCTCTGTAATACTCTATAAGTGCATACACAGACTCATCCAAATGTGCAGTATCTTCATGTTCACAATAATGTTCTTCATACGTATCAAGATCTAAACGGTAATCAGCAGAAAGGTCTACTACTTTTACACCCTTATCTAGAAGATCTTTTGCAAACCCCATAGAAGTTTTATGAGGCAATGCAAGAAAAACAAGCTCACATCGTTCAACCACGGAGGCAACATCTGCTTTTTCTACAGGAAGGCTTATGACATCTTCGAGTGAAGGGTGAAGTTGTTCTATCATAGTATCACCCTGCGTAGTAGCAAGATATGTCAACTGAAACCCACCATGAGTCACTAACATTTTTACCAATTCTAACCCTGTATAACCACTGGCACCTACAATTCCTACTTTTACCATCTACTACCTCTTAATCTACTACTATTTCTACATAAGACACTGCTTCAATGTCATATGATTTTTTACCTGTTGGTAATGTTAATGATACTTCATCACCCTCTTCTTTACCTATAAGTATTCTAGCCATAGGTGATTGGATAGAGATAAGCCCTTTGGTAGGGTTAGACTCTTGTCCTCCAACGATGGTATAGCTAAGTTCTTCATCTGTATTTTGGTCTGTCAACTGTACCGTTGAGCCAAAAGAAATACGTTCATGTGCCAGTGTAGACGGGTCAATCACTTGTGCGCGTCCAACCACATCTGTCAGCTCAATGATACGTGCTTCCATAAGCCCTTGTTCATCTTTTGCAGCATGGTACTCAGCATTTTCTTTCAAGTCACCTTGTGCTCTTGCTTCATCGATCACCAGTGCAATGACACCTCTTTCAACTGTTTTCAACTGTTCTAATTCTTCTGAAAGTTTTACGTATGTTACTCTTAACATCGGCTCTTTTTGCACGATTTATCCTTGTTTAGTTATATTAATTGTATGTATTATAGCAAAAAGTTTATCTAAGACATATTCAATCTGATAGATTATAATACATCTATTTGTTGAGACATTTCTTCAAATATCTTTTGGCTAACAGGAATCACCAGTAAGCTGTGCAAAATAAGAAAATCATTTTTTAAATGATTGGTCAGTATGATCTCCTTACTATCTGCATGATACAGCTTTGCTATACTCTCCAGCGTCTCTCCTAATGCAACATAATGTGAAATCATATGTGACTTCAAGTTCAATATTTTTTGATCTATTTTCTTCTCTGCTTTTTTCTTTTTAGGTAACTCATAACGCAAATAAAATGCATACACTTTTTCTATAGGAATAGTAATTTCATAAATTGCTTTTTCATTTGGCACCAGACCGTTTTTCAAACTTTTATTGAGGTTAAAAAGTCGTTTTTCTTCCATTTTTAGCAGTTTTGAAATCTGTTTTAATGAGGTACCTCCGGATACATCAACCCTGATAAGCGTATCTTCCAACCCCTCATGAATATCTCTGCCAAAATCCAGTGTAACATTCTCTCCTATCATTGAGACAAGAAGAAGTTTTTTAATATATGCCCTTGTTTCACGAGGCAGATATTTTAAATTATTGTCAGTCAGTATACTTAGATCATCTGTCCCAGCTTTCCGTATTGCACGCTCCATACACCCCTCACCACAATTATATGCCATGGCAGCAAGGTACCATTTGCCAAACTGTTTATGCAATTTATTGAGGTAAGAGATAGCTGCAGAGGTTGCAGATACCGTATCACATCGTTCATCATAACTGTTACACACAATAAGATCATAATGTTTTGCCGTTGCAGCCATAAATTGCCATAAACCTACCGCTTTTTTAGGTGAGACCGCATCTGTTGTAAAACCAGATTCCACCATAGCCAGATAGATAAAGAGATCACTCACGCCATCTTCAACAAGTAAGCCTTGCATGGTAGGGAGTATCTCTTTCCCACGTATTAAAGAGTGTTGATAAAAACGTTTTAGCTTTTTTTCATTTTTCATAACAAAAGATACAAAATCATCATCATAAATATAAGATTCATCGACATCAAATTCATTAAAGACATAACCGTAGCTTGGGTATTTACTTTCAATCCATGATGCATTGAGTGTACTAAGCCCTAGGAAGAAGAACAGTAAAGAGCTTTTAATATAACTTCCAACACTAAACATTAAAAATTAAAAAGTCTTTGCGCATTTGCTGTACTTAATGTTTCTATTTCATTCTTAGTACAGTTTGAAAGTTCACTCATTTTATCTGCGACAAAGTTAGTATACGAGGGTTCATTACGTTTTCCTCTGTGAGGATGTGGGGTAAGATAAGGCGCATCCGTTTCTATAAGTAATTTATCTTCAGGGATCTTAGGATATACATTGATCAGTTTTTTTGCATTTTTAAATGTCAACACCCCGCCAATACCATAATAAAAATTCTTTTTTGAGAGCTTGAGTAAAGATTCATCAGCATTGTAACAATGTAAGACTCCACCCTCTTCTCCTGCATATTCATCCAGTAAAGCAAGGCAATCCTCAGAAGATTCTCTAATATGCACTATTAGTGGTTTTTTTACTTCTTTTGCCCATAAAATTTGATCAATAAAGATCTTTTTCTGTAAGGCTTTTTCCTTGTCAATGTCCTCTTGCAGTGCAGGTAATCTAAAATAATCCAAACCACATTCCCCTATAGCAACACATTTAGGATGATCAATGAACGCTGCTAAATCACTTCTGTCATAAAGCTCTGCATCATAAGGGTGGACGCCTACTGCAAAATAAACCCCTTCATTTTTTTCAGACAGCTCTACAGCACGCTGCAAGGTTTTAGGATCTGCCCCGGGTATAATAAATTTTTCTACACCTTCTTGTTTGGCATTTTCCAAAACCTGCTCTATATCTTCATTATATCGTTCATCATCCAAATGGCAATGTGTATCAATTATCATATATACTCTATTTTTTATCTTATTATAACAAAATCTTCTCTTTACTCTATTTATACATCTGAATCTAATCTTAGATAAGTTATAGTTTAGTTACAAGACTAAAAGGGACGCTTATGCTTGCATTAACCATTTTATCTATCCTTATTCTTCTCATCCTTTTAATCATCTTCATCGAATATAGAAATGAAAAAAAATATCAGGCAAAGAGAGATGTAGAATCAAAAAAGAAAAAAACCCCACGAAAAAAGCTCAAAGTTAAGAAGGTAGCACCAAGGCCAACTCCTAAGCCAAAACCCGAAGCAAAGCAAGAAGCAAAACCCGAACCGACTCCTGAACCGACTTCTGAACCAAAAGTTGAAGTTGATGTACCTAAAGAAGTAAAAGAATTACCTGAG
>QMKT01000079.1 GCA_003646505.1 Campylobacterota bacterium | reverse complement strand
TGTAGCAGATATGCAAACACTCTATGATCAGAAAAAATATGAACAGGTTATTTCAGAAGCGCAGAAAAACACTTCAGAATATGGGAATGCAAAACTTCACCTGCTATGGGCGAAGAGTGCTGAATCACTGGATGAAGATGAAATGGCAATGAGTGCTTATGAACGTGTGCTTATGCTGGACCCTGATAACACTGATGTACGTCTACTCCTGACAAAGTTCTATGCTGATTCAAATCGTGATGCATTGGCAGATGAAATGTCAAAAAGTACAGAGAACTATCAATTGACTCCGGCACAGCGAATGTCACTGGAGAGACTTAAAAAAGATGAATTGCAGCAGTTTAAGGCTTCAGCAAGCATTGCCATGGGATATGACTCCAATATCAATGTCAGTCCTGATGATCTGAATCTTCCAGAGGTTGGTGAAGAGATAGATACAATATTTACACAGTTTCAGGCCAACCTGAGTTATATACATGACTTGGATGACAAAGGTGGCTGGTATCTGCGCAGTGATGTAGATATCTTTTATCAGAATAATGCTGATGCAAATTACTACAATCTTTTTGCAGGCAGGGTTAATATTGGTTTAGGGTATAGTAACGACCTTTATGATATTTTACTCCCTGTCTCTTACGGTCGCATTAACTACCTGGACCGTGATCTTCTGGAAAGTTTCAGTGTTGATCCCCGTATCAATTACACACTCTCTGAATCCTTGATCGGAAATATAAATGCACGATATACCCAGAGAAATTATCTAAACAGTATAGATAGTAATCGTGATGATTCAGTAACAGGTATAGGTTTGGGGCTGTATTGGTTTTTTAATAATAATTTTGCTTATATCAGTACAAATTATGACAACTATTCTGCTGATCACAGTGTCAGCTTACGGTTTACCGACAAAAAAACAACAAGAGTTGCTTTGGGAATGAACTATAATGTAGAAGAGTGGTTCATTGCCAGATTAGATTACCGTTATCGTTATGCAGATTATGATGATATTATTGAGATTGGTAGAGGGGAACGCAGTGATGATTATCATCAGACAGAGTTTAAAATGAGTCGTTTTCTTACTGCTACGATGGAGGCATCACTTTTTTATCGTTATTCTATAAACAATTCAAACTATGAATTGGCAGAGTATGATAAAGATATTGTTATGCTTGATATTAAATACAATTTTTAAGGACAAAAAATGCGAATTTTATTTTTCTTTTTGACATTAAGCGCTTTCCTATGGTCAAATATTGGATATATTGGAGTCTTGAAAGGTACTGCAAGTGTTGTGCGCAGCACTAGTACTTTAGACGCTAAAAACGGAATGGCTTTAAAAGTCAAAGATGAGATCACCACAACATCTGGGTCTCGAGTACAGGTAATCTTAAAAGACCAGACGGTTGTAACGATAGGACAAAATTCCACTTTTGTCTTTGATGCTTATAAATTTGGCGGAAAAGATGACAGTGAAGTTAAAATGCATATAAGTCGTGGTTTCTTTCGTTCTGTAACAGGTAAGATCGGGAAATTGGCACCGGAACGTTTTAAAGTTAAAACTGTTTCAGCAACAATCGGGATACGTGGTACTGATTTCTCTGCATTGATGTCAGACGGAAAAGAGACAATAGCATGTTATAATGGTAAACTTGATGTCTCTATAGACGGTGTTATGCATAAGGTTAATGCAGGTATGATGTTGGAATTTGCCGATGGAAAAGCAGAGGTCAAAGCATTTTCCACAAATAGAAAATTACAAACAGTTGATAAAAAAGGAAAGAGTGTCGAAATTAAAGCAGATGAGGTCGCAGATGTTGCTCAACAGGAAATTCAGGAAACAATACGTCATCTTCCGGAAGTGCCCCTGGAAGACCCAACTGTTGAGTTTCCGGATCGATAGCATAGTAGAAACATCATCATAATGTCCAGACTTTTGATAAAGAGCAGTGCAGCATTGATACTGGCACTGTTGCTTTCATGGGCATATCTTTTTATGCCACAGACATTTTTCTCTCTCAATAATAACCTTCGTGACTTTTTGTTTACTATTCGCGGAGAACTTCCCAAAAGTGATAAGATCGTGATCGTTGATATTGATGAAGCTGCTTTAAAACAATTTGGCCAATGGCCATGGCCACGTTCTGTTGTGGCAGAGTTGATCAACAAACTAAGTGATGCTGATGCCGGTATTATAGGTTTGGATATTGTTTTTGCAGAGCCCGATCGAACATCACCGCATCGTATAGTCTCAAAAATAAAAGGAAATACAGCTAAGCTGGAAAATTATGACTTTATTTTGTCCGAGACTCTGGCCAGGACTCCGACAATTGGAGGTTATTTTTTTACATTTGAAGAAAATGATGAAAATAATACTCCTTTAATTCCTGCTACAATCGTTGAGAAAGGGTTGATACACAACAACAGCATACTTGAGCCTAAAGGGATTGTATTAAATCTTGATATATTGCAGGAAAAGTTCTATAGCAGTGGTTTTTTTAACAATATTCCGGATAAAGGCGGTATGATTCACCGTGTACCTTTGGTCATGCGATATGACGGTATGGTCTATCCTTCTCTTGTTTTGGAAATGGCACGTGTTTACAGTGCTTCTTCCAAGGTTGAGATCTATGGTGATGAAATAGGTGTCAGGAAGATCAAATTTGGTGCATTCAATATTCCAACGGATCATGCTGGTCGTTTGATCGTAAACTTTAGAGGAGCAGGAAAGCATTTCAAATATATCAGTGCAGCAGATATTATAAACGAAAATTTCAATATCAGTGAGATAGCAGATAAATTTGTGTTGATAGGTACTTCTTCAGTGGGGCTTTCTGATATAAGATCTATTCCCTTTGACAGTACGATCCCCGGTGTTGAAGTGCATGCTAATACTTTGGATAATATACTCAAAGGTGATTTTTTAGATGAGCCTGCTGACGTAATAGTATATGATCTGCTGATCATATGGAGTATCATTTTTCTTTTTCTTTTTCTTTTTTCTTATCTGAGCTCATGGTTATTGTTGCCTATCGTGATAGGTATGGCATTTGTATTATTTCAGATCTTTTATTACATCCTCTTTGATCTTGGTATAGTCCTTAATCTTCTTTTTCCAATGATAGCCTTTTGGGGAGTATTGATCTTATCAATAAGTATTGATTACGTTATTACGTTACGACAGAGAGAATATCTTCAGCATATTTTTTCAAAAAAAGTTTCAAAGGCTGTTATGAATGATCTAATTAAATATGGTCGTGAAAATATTTTAGAGGTACGTGATCAGAATGTTGCTATTTTCTTTAGTGATATTCGGGGCTTTACAAGTATCGGTGAAACCATAGGCTCATCAAAAAAGCTTGTAGCTTTGTTAAACCGTTATATGACACCGATGGTGGATGAAATATCCAATCGGGAAGGTACCATTGATAAGTTTATAGGTGATGCAATTATGGCCTATTGGAATGCACCGAACCGTGTAGATAATTATGTAGATAAAGCTGTCATATCTGCTCTGGAGCAGATCAAAATACTTGAACAACTGAACAATGATCTGAATGAAGAGTTTGGGATTACTCTACAGATAGGTATCGGTATCCATACAGGATCAGTTACTGTCGGGGAGATGGGCTCTCCTGGTCGTTCAGACTATACGATCATTGGAGATAATGTTAATCTTGCTGCACGGATAGAAGGTTTGAATAAACTTTATGGTACAACTATTATTATCTCTGAAGATACAAAAAAACAGCTAAAGGAAGATTATATATTTCGCCCCTTGGATATTGTACGGGTTAAGGGTAAAAATGAAGCGGTAGAAATATATGAGGTTCTTCCCGCTAAAGATAAGAATCGCCATGATGAGCTGGAATATTATGGAACGGCTTTAGAGACTTATCGTCAGGGTAAGACCAAAGAGGCTTATAGACTGTTTCAGTCACTTGAAGAGGAATATAGTTGTGAACTTTACCATCTGTATCTTCAACGGTGTCAGGATTACCTTGATCATCCTGAGAGATTGTTTGACCTTATTTATACCATGTAGGTAAAAACGAAGTTAACTTTGATACTCAGTTAAAATTCAATTTAACAATATCCTGTTGTTCTGGAGAAAGCTCACTTTTTGCATATTCTCTATAGATACCTGATTCAAAAAAGAATTTTACAAGATCCCCATCCATGTGTCCCTTGTCAATAAAATTTTGTAAAATAGCAGCAATCTCAGTCATGCTGTTCGCAGATCTGTAACTTCTGTTCGATGTTGAAAGTGCTTCAAACATATCGGCCATGATCATGATCCTGTCTTCAAGTGTAAGCTGCTCTGCATTAAGCTGTCTGGGATACCCCGTGCCATCAAGTTTTTCATGATGCTTAGAAGCAATATCAGGAGACTTTTTTAATCTTTTAGGAAACTTAATAGCATTAAGTAGTTCAACTGTGACATTCGCATGATTGTATATGATATCACGTTCTTCATCATTGAGCGTTCCTCTGCGTATTGAGAGGTTTGGCAGCTCATCTCCCCTTAAGAACTGAACATTTTTCCCGTCAAATTTATAGGTTTTTTTGGAAATCTCTTCAAGTTTTGAAACTTTCTTATCTTCAAGATACTCACCACCAACATTGCTTTCATGTAGAAAAATTTTGATATCATCAAGGTTTGAGAGCTCTTTTTGTTCTTCTCTTTGAAGTTCTTCCTGTATATCTTCCTGATTTTTAAGTGCTTTTAATTCTTTTTCGAGATATTTGATCTTTATATCACGTTTCAATATTTCTATACGCTCATCTATAAGTGCTATTCTATCAAAAATTGTTTCGAGTTTTTTACCCTTTTCCATAATGTGTTCTGGCGTTGCTATCTTACCTACATCATGTATTAGTGCAGCCATATAAATCTGATTTATATCTTCGTCAGTATAGTATATGTCTTTGTACGGACCTTTATCACTTTCATGTATTCCCTTGGCAATCATGTTGGCAATGATAGAAACTTTTCTGACATGCTCTCCTGTATGATATGATCTGGTATTGATCGCTTTGGCAATGGTTGCTATAAAAAGTTCAAAAGATTCTTCAAGTTCATTGATCAGTCTATTGTTGACAATGGCAACAGAAGCTTGTGATGCAAGGGCTTTTGTACTTTCCTCATCAAAAGGATCAAAGGGAAGAATGTCCCCGTAAGCATTGTTTTTGTTGATAAGCTGTAATACACCAATGGTTTCATTTTCATGATTTAGTAAGGGAACAACAAGCATTGATTTTGAACGATATCCTGTTGTTTTATCAAACTGTCTGGCACCGCTGAAATCGAAAGTACTTGTATTGTATACATCAGATATGATGATACTTTCTTTGTTGAGCGCAGAAAGTACAGATACCATCTTTGTGTTAGGTTGCAGGTTATCAAGATAAAGAGGCAGGTTAGGCCATTTGACATCACTATGCAGACTGTCAATGTGAATGTTAAGTGTATCGTTATGGGAAACTTTGAATACAAGTTCCTTTTTGTCGTCACTGAGTAGATAGAGTGTCGCAGCGTCAGCATGTGTAAATATCTTTGCTTGTTCAACGATCATTTCAAGTAGGACAGAAAGATCCATTTCAGTCTGCATTTTCTGTGCAATTTTAAATAAATTGATCAAATGCTCTTTCCCCTGATTTTCAAGTTCAAAGTTTTTGATGTTTTGACGTTTATAAATGGGGGTGAAGAGATCGATGACATCACCTGTTTCCAGACGCTTACCCCCGTTTTTAAATATATTCATAGCGCTAAGCTCTCTATCGATCTTTTCTCTAAAAAAAGGTTTCTGGTGATAGGTATAGATCGTAATATCATTGCGATTAAGATGCCTAAGCATTTCCTCAAGCAGTTTTGGAGTCAAATGTTTGCTTTTATTGGCAAGTTCACCTTTATCAGAAGAGAATGAAACATCTATAAGCAGTGAAGAGATACTTGTGTCATTATTGATCTGATCGATAAGTGCATCATTGATATAAGTATCTCCACTGATAATAAATGCCTGATCGTTTTTTTGTATTTTGAAGCCACATGTTGGAACGGTATGATTTGATTTGATAATGGTGATATCTATATCATCGATATGAACAGTCTCTCCATACGCTACGGGTATAAGTTGAAGCAGTACATCTGTATCATCTTTACCTGTGATCGTTGTAAAGTCAGGCCAGATACTCCAGTTGAAAAGATATTTTTTTAGTCTATCTATATTCTCACTTAGTGCATACACTTTTAATGGTTTTTCTCTGCATTCAATATAGCTTTCGATGACAAAAGGAAGGTCTACTATGTGGTCAAAATGTGCATGAGAGATAAAGATATGTTCAAGTTCACAACATTTTTCTCCCATACCCTGTATAAGATTACCAGCATCAATAGCTACATCATTTTTAATTAAAAATGATGTAGCTTTACTTTCATGAGAATAACTTCCTGCTGCTCCAAGTACTTTTATCATCATATCTCTCCTCAAACTCCAAAATAGGGCTCTTCCAACAATCTTATATGTATGTAGAATTATTATAGCTTCTACTGTATAAAAACTTCTTTGTATTGGCTAATCTAAGATCTCACGCAGTGCAACTTCAATAGTGGGGTATTTGAATGTAAAATTATTTTCTAACAGGCGTTCAGGAATGACACGTTGACCCTCGGTAAGTACAGTTGCACCTTCTGAAAAAAGAAATATCAGGATAAATTTTGGTAATGGTATCACTGTTGGTCTATGCAGTACTTTTCCCAGTGTTTTAGTAAACTCTCTATTTGTAACAGGGGTTGGTGCACAGAGATTGAAAGTACCTTCGAGTTTTTCATTGCTGAAAATATATAGATAGGCTTGAAGCAGATCATCTATATGTATCCAGCTAAAGGGTTCGCTACCATCTCCTATCGTCCCAGCGATACCCAGTTTGAAGGCAGGTAGCATTTTATAGAGTGCTCCACCACCTTTACCAAGCACTACACCGAAACGAAAAATGACAACTCTGGTGAAATCATCTGCCTGTTGTGCCTGGGCTTCCCAATCTTTACAGATCTTGGCTAAAAAATTATCAGAGTAAGTATAGTTTGTTTCGCTCATTGGACCATCTGTAGCATAGATACCGACAGCAGATGTTGAAATAAAGAGTTCCGGCTTCTTTTGCATCTGTGCCATAGCAGTTACAAGTTTTTTTGTAGTGATGATTCTGCTGTTGTAGAGAATTTTTTTATAGGCAGGACTCCATCGATTAATGATCTGGGCACCTGCAAGATTGATAACAATATCTGTCCCCTCCAGTATTTTGGCGATCTCACTACTGTTTTTTCGAGTCTCATCTTTGCCTAAAGGGAGTACAATGAAACCTTCTGCTTTAAAAAAAGATTGCATATATCTCCCTATGAAACCGTTAGCACCTATGATCGAAATCTTTTTCATAACCATATCCTTTGATTTTATAATAATTATTTTTTATGTAATGCTTGTGCAGTCAAGAATTTTATTATAGAAAAATTGGGTATAGTATAAAGAAGATGTTAATTTTATAACTTTGAAAAAGGATTGTAGATGACAGATTATATTAGATGGTTTAGAGAACTTGGTATAGATGATGTTGATCTTGTTGGTGGAAAAAATGCTTCCTTGGGAGAGATGTATCAAAATCTCAGTGCAGAGGGGATACGTATTCCTAATGGCTTTGCTATTACTGTGGATGCTTATAAAAATATCATAGATAATAATGATGCCTGGAAAGCATTGCATGATCAACTTGATCTCTTTGACCCTGATGATGTGAAGCAATTGCAGGAAAGAGGAAAAAACTGTAGGGATATAATACAAAACTGTACACTGCCAGATGAATTGATAACACAGATAGAAAGTGCCTATGAGGCATTAAAACTTGAATATGGTGAAGATGTTATACTTGCGGTAAGAAGCTCTGCAACAGCGGAAGATTCACCTGAAGCTTCTTTTGCAGGGCAGAATGACAGTTACTTGAATATAGTAGGTTTAGATGTACTTTTAGACGCATACAAACGTTGTCTCGCTTCCAACTTTACAGACCGATCCATACATTATAAATATGACCATGGTTTTGACTATTTGAAAGTCCATTTGTCTGTAGTAGTGATGAAAATGGTAAGGTCTGATATAGCGCAGAGTGGTGTGATGTTCTCTATAGACTCTGAGACTGGCTTTAAAGATGTGGTTTTCATAAACGCGGCATATGGATTGGGTGAAAACATTGTCCAAGGCACCATAGAACCTGACAGCTTTTATGTACACAAACCTACTTTCAAAAAAGGGTATCGTTCTGTACTTAAACGTAGACTGGGTGATAAAGCACTTACTATGGTCTTTTCCGATGAGATCAACGAAGAGAATATTGCTATTGAATATATAAAAAATATAGATACTTCTCATGAGAAACAAACACAGTTTTGTATCTCTGATAAAGATGTACAGCTCTTAGCGGAGTATGCCATAAAGATAGAAGATCATTACTCAAAAGAAGCAGGATATGAGAAACCTATGGATATGGAGTGGGCAAAAGATGGTGTGGATGGCAAACTTTATATAGTACAGGCAAGACCGGAAACTGTGGAGTCCAGAAAAGAAGAAAATATTTTGGAGATGTATACGCTAACGCAACAAAGTAAAGTA
>QMKT01000078.1 GCA_003646505.1 Campylobacterota bacterium | reverse complement strand
TAGATATACATCTAAGGACGGTATGGAGGGAAGTCATTGGTTTTAGATAAAATAAAATATTTTTAAATTTTTCATATTCTCTTAAGAAAAAAAAGTAAAGTTGCATTTGATAATTACTATCAAGATAGATTAAAGGGAATACAATGAAATTAAATACACTACTCGTTACTACATTCTGTGGCTTCATTTTTGTAGGATGTGGAGGAGGAAGTTCTTCTTCTGAGAACTTTGGGATCAATCAAATAGCATTGGGTGAAAAACTCTACCATGATACTTCACTCTCCAAAGACAAAACCATGTCTTGTGCCACCTGCCATGTCATAGACAGTGCTTTTGTAGATCCGAGACCTACAAACTTAAGTTTAGGTGCTTCACTCGGTGATGATCTTGTCTCTATAGGAGATAGAAATGCCCCTACTGCTGCTTATGCTAAATTTATACCAAAATTTCATTTTGACAGTCGCGAAGGGCTTTTCATAGGCGGACAGTTTTTAGACGGAAGAGCCACAGACCTTACAGAACAGGCTAAAGGACCGTTTTTAAATCCTGTAGAGATGAATATGCCCGATGAAGCCTCAGTCATAGCACGAGTACAAGAAAATTCCGAGTATGTTCAGGCATTTAAGGAAATATATGGAGATGATATTTTTGCTGATACCCAAAAAGCGTATGCAGCACTTGCTGACACCATCGCAAAATTTGAAAAATCTGATACTTTTGCACCGTTTAGCTCCAAATACGACAAAGCACTCAAAGGCGAAGAGATACTCACCGAACAAGAAGTAAGAGGGTTAGCATTGTTTAATGGCAAAGCAGAGTGTCATGCCTGTCACCCTGCTGATGGGTCAAAAGCAAACTTTACTGACTTCTCTTATGACAACTTAGGTGTACCTGTCAACCATGCCCTGAGATCTGCCAATGGAAAAGGTGCTGACTTTATAGATAATGGATTGTATGAAAATACACAAGTGAATGATAAAGGCCTCAAAGGGGCATTTAGAGTTTCTACACTTAGAAACATTGCCGTGACTGGTCCTTATATGCATAATGGTCTCTTTAAAGACCTTGCTACTGTGGTACATTTCTACAACACAAGAGATGTAGTAGGAGCTATCAACCCTGAAACAGGTGCTGCTTGGGAAAAAGGGGAAGTAGAAATAAACAAAAACAGTGCAGAACTTGGAAACCTCAAATTAACAGATGAAGAAGAGGCTGATCTTGTTGCCTTTCTCATTACATTAACAGATGAAGAATATGAACATTTAATTCCATAAATAAGCACTTTACTACAGACTACACACACTACACAGACAATATGCTAAACTCCCTCATCAAATAAAAAAGGATACATATTATGAGAACACTCATGTTATTTTTGGCTCTCAGCTTATCACTCTTTGCAAAGACACAAACAATTGTCTTTGGTGCAGGATGCTTTTGGGGTGTGGAGAAATACTTTGAAAACCTAGATGGTGTCAAAAGTGCAAAATCTGGTTATGCAGGAGGGAATTATGACAACCCTACTTATAAAACTGTGCTTAAGTATCGACACGGCAGTAAAAATATCATCAACCATACCGAAGTGGTTGAAGTGGTCTATGATGACAGTAAGATCTCTACAGAAAAACTCATCAGATCATTTTGGGAACTTCATAACCCTACACAAGGTGACAGACAAGGTAATGACAAAGGAAACAACTATAGATCTGCTCTGTACTATACAACAGATACACAAAAGAAAATTGCTATGGTTACAAAAAAGAGTTATCAAAAACTTTTAACAAAAGCAGGGTATGGGCCCATCACTACGGAGATAAAACCTTTAAAAAAATTCTACTCCACAGAAGCGTATCATCAAAACTACTTAGAAAAAAATCCTCGAGGCTACTGCCCTAACCATTCTACAGGTGTAAAATTTGGAAACGCAAAGTTCAAAACGGAGACTATCTCTCCACTAGGAGGCAAAGAGATCGTAGTCATCGATGCAGAGCACTGTAGGTTTTGTGAGAAGTTCAAGAAAAATGTCACAGACCATTATAATGGCAGCATCACACTTAGAACTGTTAAACAAGAAGCACTCAAAGGCTTTAAACTTAATTCAAAGATAGAAGGAACACCTACTATATTATTCATAGAAGATGGAAAAGAAGTGTATGCCTACACAGGATACATGGATGAAAAAACATTCTATAAAGCTGTAGGTGCATTTAAACTAGGTGAAGAGAGTGAGGGCTACGATGTTGCTTTCAAACAAAAAACAGATGGCAGGTTTTGTAAACAATACAAAAAGTTTAAAAACACAGGCGATGGGGTATTTATAGACAAGATCTCTGGAGATATACTCTTTGACGCACGTGAAAGATTTAATTCTGGGACTGGGTGGTTGAGCTTTTTTAAAGCTGTAAAAGGCTCTACTGTTCAAAAAGCAGATAACAAATATGGCATGAGACGGGTAGAAATACTTGCTAAAAAGTCTGGAGCGCATCTGGGGCATGTCTTTAACGATGGACCTGGTGGTAAACAACGTTTCTGTATTAATGCAACTGTACTTGAATTTGTACCAAGAGCAAAATTTAAAAATACCAAAGATTAAAGTATCTTCTGTATGTAACATTGGTTACATACAAAGTTTTTCTATTCTGCCATAATACTTCTACATTAAAAAAAGGAATCAATTATGTTATGTAATATAGGCAAATACGAAAGAGTTATTAGAGGTATTGTAGGAGTAGCAGTTCTTGCTTGGGGTGTTGTAGAGCAAAACTGGCTTGGTGCTATTGGTATTGTTCCTCTTGGAACAGCTATTATTGGCTGGTGTCCACCTTATGCACTATTTGGTATAAATACTGGTTGCAAAAACGACTAAAAAGTTATTTCGTGCTATATAGTCTATGACCCATACCTACAAAGATGATATTATCATCTTTACCATCAACTGTTTTCATTGCATAATCTGCTTTGATAACAGCTTGATCTACAGAGAAAAAATTTATCTTCCTAAAAAGTAACCTATAACAATCATAATGCCATCTCAGAAGCAATAGAGTAGATATGCAACCATTGTTACATATCTATAAACATATTTAATCTATAATATATCTATCAAGTTTCAAAGGGAAACAAATGAAACAAATATTTATTTTATTTACTATACTTTCACTCTCTCTTTTTGCCATTGCGAATGAGAGTAAAATATGTCAACAGTGTCATCCTATTATCTACAACGAGTATTATAAATCTTCACATAGAAAAGCTTCTGTGGTCAACAACTCTATACACAAAGCCTACTGGGAAAAACATCCTAAAGATGATAAAAGCTACACCTGTGCCAAGTGTCACTCGCCTTCTGACAAGAAACTGATGCAAACAGGTATTTTAGAAGACAATGACATTCAAAAAGATGAACCTATATCTTGTGTTTATTGTCATACCATTAAAAATGTAGATTCCGGAAAAATGTCAAATACCAATATAATAACAGACAAAAACAAAGAGTTCTTTAGTGCTGAGACATCTAAAAAAAATTTAAATACCGCTAAGTTTGAAATAGAATCCTCCTGGTTCGGATTGGTGAAAAAATCAAAGAACTCACCCTACCATAAAATAGACTATAGCAATGAAAATTACTACAATGGGAATGTCTGTATGGGATGTCACTCACACACTAACAATGAACATGATTTTGATATTGTTATGCTTGATGCACTTATAGATAAAGATGACAAAAATACTTGTGTTACCTGCCATATGCCTCAAGTACTTGGCTCAAAAGTAACCATTAATAAGACAAAAACACATGCTTTTCATGGTATTGCCGGTATTTACCATATGAATAAAGAGATGGGGAAATATATAGATTTCAATGTAACTCAAGACAACTCAGGTTTCCACATTGATGTTATAAACAAATCAAACCATGCACTCTTTGGACAAGCACTGCGTGAAGGGAAACTCAAAGTAAGCATAGAACGCAAAGGTAAGACTATTACACTTAAACCTTTTGTCTTTACACGTATTTTGGCAAAAGATGGTAAAGAAACCATGCCTTGGAATGCAACAGCTACACTGAAAGATACTTTAATCTATGCACATAAAAAAATTGACTTCACTGAAACTTTGCAAAAAGGGGACATACTTACATTGACACTTGGTGTACAACTTTTAACAAAAAAAGGTGCCAAAGCACTTGGACTTGAGAAAAATGAAGAGGTTAGTAGATTCAGGATCTTAAAAACACAAAAATTTAAATTTTGATCTTTATGTAACTCATGTTACAAACAAATCATTTTTAAACTGTCATAATACATCTACATTAAAAAAAAAGGAAACATTATGACATGTAACGTAGGAAAGATCGACAGAGTAATTAGAGGTATAGTAGGCGCAGCAGTAATTGCTTGGGGTGTAATGAATGGAAACATCATTGCTGATGTAGTTGGTGGTATAGTTTTATTTACAGCTATTATAGGATGGTGTCCACCATATGCTTTACTTGGTATTAACACAGGATGTAAAACTAAGAACGACTAAAAGTTTTTTCGTGCTATAGTTATAAATCTATAGTACGGAGTACCTATGCAGTTTAGCACTTACCCTTTTCTAAAACAACTAGAACCAGAAGCCCTACAATTTCTCGACACACACATCAAACCTATCAAAATACCAAAAGGTACCCTGCTCTTTTACCAAGGTGATATTTGTGACAACATTTTATGGCTGACTAAAGGTGAAGTACGCCTCTATACACAGGCTGACAGCATAGAAGACATCACACTCTATACACTCAAAGCGGGAGAACAGTGTATCGTTAATACAGCCTCATTACTTTCACAAACAGATGCAGTAGCTTCTGCTGAAACACTTACAAATATTGAGGGTTACCTCATAGATGTAGAGAGTGTCAAAATGTTGAGCAGAATGTCAGATGTCTACCAAAGCTATCTTTTTTCACTCTATCAACTTCGTTTTGAAGAACTCACAAACCTCATTAATGACATTAAATTTAAACGTTTAGATACACGTATTGTTGAATGGCTCCATAAGCAACCACAAAAGATGATAGAGATAACACATGAAGCGTTAGCGATCAAATTAGGGAGTTCTCGCGTTGTTGTCAGTCGTTTACTCAAAGCACTGGAACAAAAAGGTACAGTAAGCTTACATAGAGGAAAAATTGAACTTCTATAGGCATAGAATAACCTTATCATAGATATAATTTTACTCATGATAAAAGAAAGTTTAAAGATATTCGCAGGAGATTTAAAAAACTCTTTTAAAGACCTGCTTCCCATTATCATTGTTGTAGCGTTGTTTCAAGGTGTTATCATCCAAGCTATACCTGAAAATGTAAGCTCCATCGTCATAGGTTTAACCATCGTGGCCATCGGACTTGCACTTTTCATTCGTGGACTAGAACTTGGTATCTTTCCCATAGGGGAAGGACTGGCTGTTGACTTTGCCAGAAAAGGTTCGCTCTTCTGGTTACTGGCTTTTGCATTTACCATTGGTTTTTCTACAACTGTCGCTGAGCCGGCACTTATAGCAATAGCTGACAAAGCCGCCTTAATAAGTGATGGCCGGGTAGATGCTTTTTTTCTACGTATGACCGTTGCTTTTTCAGTTGGTTTTGCAATAGCCCTTGGTACTTATCGTATCCTTGTTGGTCACCCTATACAGTACTACATCATCAGCGGATATATCCTCGTAGTAGTGATCACCTTCTTTGCACCAAAAGAGATCATAGGCTTGGCCTATGACTCTGGTGGTGTCACCACCTCAACAGTAACAGTACCTCTGGTTGCTGCTTTGGGTATAGGGCTTGCGTCAAGTATCAAAGGTCGTAACCCTGCCATTGATGGCTTTGGTCTCATAGCATTTGCCTCACTTATGCCTATGATATTTGTACAGGCATACGGTATTTTGGTCTACTCCACATCAACAACAGCTACAAAAACTGTAGAGATTGCGACCAAAGTTGTAGAGAAGGGAAAAGCAGCAGTATATCACTTTGACTGGATGAACATCTTCTGGGAACTGGTCAATACGATCATGGATGTGATACCCATACTCGCAGTGATCTTCTTTTTTCAATATTTGGTCATCCGTAAATCTGTAGCACATTTACATAAGATCCTGGTAGGGATCATATTGGTGATACTTGGACTTTATGCATTTATAGTAGGTCTTGAAATGGGACTTTTTCCTATTGGCGAGACCATCGCTTTTCAACTTACAGACATGGGCAATAACTTACTTATTTATCTTTTTGCTTTTCTCATAGGTTTTTCAACAACTATGGCAGAACCGGCACTTTTGGCCATTGCTATTAAAGCAGAAGAGATAAGTCAAGGAAAGATACGGCAAAATATACTTAGAATGGTTGTTGCATTTGGTGTTGCCATAGGTATAGCTCTTGGTTCTTACCGTATAGTTGCGGGAGATCCTATACACTACTATATTGTTGCAGGGTATATTTTAGTCATTATTTTTACCTATTTTGCACCTAAATATATCATACCGATAGCTTATGATAGCGGAGGGGTAACCACCTCTACTGTTACCGTACCGCTTGTAGCAGCTTTAGGCTTGGGTCTGGCAGAGAATATAGAAGGGAGAAACCCTCTTATTGACGGGTTTGGACTTATTGCCTTTGCATCACTCTTCCCTATGCTTACTGTCATGGGATACGGGATACATGCAGAATATTATAAAAAGAAGAACACTGTAGAAGAAACTACACAAAAAGGAGAACTATCATGAAGTTTACAGCACTTATCACAATCATTCAAGATAAAGATGAAGAAGCTGCTATAGAAGCTGCCAAAGAGGCAGGTGCAGGATCGGTGACCATCTTACAGGGAAAGAGTATCGGACTTGAAGAGAAAAAGGTTTTCTTTGGTCTCACACTTGAAGAAAATGTCTCTGTTTTACTCTTTGTAATGCCAAGAAAACTCTCACTGCAAGTGATGCGTATACTTCGTAAAAAATTTGATCTTGATAATCCACAAACACCCGGTTTGGCTTTTACACTGCCATTAAGTCACGTAGCAGGTCTTGATACAAAAGAGTTACACAAATTTGAACATGACATCAAAACAATGATATAAAGGAAAAGTAAATGTTAGTAAAAAATGTAATGACACCTCATGAAAAGTTGATAATTATCTCAGCTATGTCGACAGTAAGAGAAGCACTCAGTTTAATGAAAACACACACAGTACGTTCTGTGGTTGTCAATAAAGGTACGGAAGATGGTGCTTATGGACTTGTAACCTTTAAAAATATCTTACAAAGTATTGTTGCTGAAGATGGGGATATAGATCTTCTTAATGTCTATGACATCGCATCAACACCAGCCTTTTCTGTCTCTGCAAAACTTGATGTAAAATATGCAGCTAAAATGATGGTACGACACAGTATTAAACGTCTTTTAGTGATCGACAACAATGAACTTCAAGGTATTCTTACGATGACAGATATCATAGGTATCTTAATGAACAGTGTCGAGTAACTAATTCTTTATTTTAGGGAAAGTAAGTATAAAAGTACTCCCTTCCCCTTTTTTTGATTCAAGTCCCAACTTAATCTTGTATTGTTTACAAATAGCCAATACGATACTTAATCCAATACCAAAACCGCCACGCTCTTCATTGGCTCGATTATAACGTTTAAATATATCTTCTTGTACCTTTTTATCTATGCCGATCCCTGTATCTTTGATCTTAAAAACATTGTCTTTTAATGTCATTGATATACTGTCTCCCACATCAGAGTACTTGATCGCATTTGAGAGTAAATTGTCTACTAGTCTGTGTGCAGACTCTTTAGGCATAAATATTTTTACTGGTTCAATATCAAGATCTATGCTTAAACGCTTAGAGTCTATGAGTTCCTTAACATACTCTACCCTCATCTCAATAATACTTGCAAAACAGAGATTTTCCGATACTGTTTCATTTCCTTCAAGTCTATAGGTTAAAGTACTATACATTGTACTTAAACGTTTGGCAGAGGCTTCAAGTCGTCTGACCTTTTTAGATTCAACACCTTTTAAAGACTGTATAGTCATTAGTATTGCAGAGATGGGTGTATTGAGTTCGTGTGTGGTGTCAGATATAAATCTGTCTAAAGACTCTATCTGTTCACGTACTGGTTGTAAAAAGAGTCTGCCTAAAAAATACCCCACAACCCCCATCAATAGAAAAGACAATAAAAGATAAGAGATGATCTTTATGCGTAACTCTTTAAATGCAAGTGAAAGTTCATTCTCTTTTAACACAATGTAATGTACACCTAAGTGGTCACTTGAATCCACAACCACATTGTAGCAACACTCATCTTTCGCAAAAAATTCTTTCTCAAATCCTTCAAAATTATCTATTTGTGTAAAAATAGGTTTTTTATCTTTATCATAATAGCCCACATCAAAACGACAATGATCCAGTTTTTCTAAAAATGTCTTTAACGTAAATGGCTTCAATCCTTCAGGGTTTTTCATCGCTTCCATGACAATATTTGAAGATATCATACGCCCTTGATACATCATTTCAAACTTCATAGCAGACTTCATCGAGGCACGGTTATTTTCAAAGAAAAGATAACCGATAATAACTAGTAAAACAAATACTGATGATAGATAAAGTGCTAAAAATCTAAAAAGAGAT